>CAZDAT010000013.1:0-19716 GCA_964503695.1 uncultured Lachnospiraceae bacterium | reverse complement strand
GTAAAAGCAGCCAATGGTACTAACTCTACCGATGACAGAAGCTATATCCAGGATGAAATCGACCAGTTAATTACTGAAATCGACCGTGTATCTGAAACAACCAAATTCAACGAAACCTATATGTTAAAAGGAAATGCTGACGAAAAAGCTGACAAGCTTGTCTACAACAGAGACAACCCTAAGGTTACTACAATTGCCGATACTACAGGTACCACTAATGTAACCTTATACGATGTCTGCGGAACAGCATTATCTGCTGACCAGGCTGTAGAAATGGTAAAAAATGGCGAAAAGGTTTACAAGACACAGACTACAGGATTTACAGCAGCATCCACTACAGATATAGATAAAAAAGGAGATACCTACGTTCGTCTTAATCAGGATTTATATGATAAAAATGGTGATGTTGTATTGAAAAAAGGTAGTGTTATTACTACTGCAAGCTTTACAGCAGGCTGTTATTATGGAACCGCTGATTCAACAAAAGCAATAACAAGCTTTACAAATTATCATGATGGAAGTTCTATTCTTAAAGAGGATTTATACAGACCGGATGGTTCCGTTGCTTATACGAAAGGACAGATTATTACAGATGCTGATGCAGACAGGATTGCTAAATTCTCCAAAACTGCTTTGACTCTGGGATATGAAGCTGTAGAAGGAACTGATTTCAAGGTTGTAGAGAGAGAACTCTATGACAAAGACGGAAACCGTATTGCTGAAAACGGTCTGGATTCTTACTTTAAGAAAGATGGAGACCAATATATCTACCAGGGTGGATTATACGATTCCAACAACAAAGAGATTGCAGCAGCAGGTACAAAATTAAATGAGAATACAAATGCAGCAAAGGAATTAAAGAGCTTTATCGGTAAACGTGATGAAGTATTACCGGGTGCTTTATCCTTTAAGCTTCATGTAGGTGCAGACGCAACAGAAAATAATCAGATTCAGCTGGAAATCGATGCCATGGATGCAACTACTCTGGGTATTAAGGATGTACGTGTGGATGGAACAGATGATACCAATGCACGTAATACCATTGAAACCGTAAAAGCAGCAATCCAGAAAGTATCCACACAGAGAGCTGCCCTTGGTGCAATCCAGAACCGTCTGGAACACACCATCAACAATCTGGATAACGTAGTGGAAAATACAACCAGTGCAGAAAGCCAGATTCGTGATACTGATATGGCAACAGAAATGGTGAAATATTCCAACAATAATATTTTGGCACAGGCAGGACAGGCTATGCTTGCCCAGGCTAACCAGTCTAATCAGGGAGTATTATCCTTACTTGGTTAATAAAAATGGGATAAAATGACGATTGTTACGTATTGAAATGACAATGTTGTGATGTGAAAAAAAGAAAGGGTAGCTTACCGGCTGCCCTTTTTTCAGCAGAAGAATGTGACCATATAGGAAAAAGAGAGTAGGACGGCAATGAAAGAAGAGATTATTTTAACCATAACCATGCTGGTCAGTGACAGGGAAGATACCATAGAAAAATGTCTGGCATCATTAGAGGGATTGCGGAATGCGGTGCCAAGCGAACTGATTGTGGTGGATACCGCAGGTAATGAAAAGTGTATGTCTGTGGTCCGCCGGTATACGGAAAATATCGTACCTTTTTCATGGTGTGATGATTTTGCAGCGGCAAGAAATGCCGGTCTGGAGAAAGCAAAGGGAAAATGGATTATGTTTCTGGATGATGATGAATGGTTTGAAGACACCAAGGGTCTGGAAACATTTTTTAAGGATGGTCTGTATCAGAGGTATAAGAGTGCATCTTATCTTGTACGAAATTATCTGAATCTGGAGGGAACCGTCTGGCAGGATACGACAGCAGTGCGTCTGGTAAAAAGACAGAAGCTGACAAGGTTTGAAGGAAAGATTCATGAGAGGTTACTCCCGATTGAAGAACCTGCTTATCATACGGAAGATTATGCCCATCATTATGGGTATGCATATAGAACAAAAAGAGAAAGGATTCAGCATTCCTGGAGAAACATTAAGTTATTGCTGGAGAGGAGAAAAGAAAATCGGAATGATTATCATACGATTTCCCAGTTGATTCAGGAGTATGGATATGCTGAGGAATATTTTACAGCCCTGGAGCTGATTGCCGAGCTGAAAAATAACCGGCAGGGCTGGAATAGAGGAAATATGGCGTTTATTGCCTATGCCCTGGTTACGGAAGTGAATATTTATTGTATTCAGGAACGATATAAAGAAGCATACGAGGCAGGCAAGGAAACCCTGATGGAGAAGGAGCTTCCAGCGTTTGTCAAAGGATGCATCTTTAATATGCTATGCGGGATTTGTTTTTATCTCGAAAAGGAAGCGAAAACCTTGGAATACATTCAAAAATTCCGTCAGTTTATGCTTTCCTGGAAAAAAGAAGATGCTTATGAGCAGAGGGATATAGCCCGTCTGTCCGACCGATATCTGACACCGGAAGAGGTGAAACGTTTTTCCTTTATTGAGCTGGCGGTTTATGTTGTGACAGAAGAATGGGAAAAGGCAGAAAATGTTCTCCAAAGTATTGACTGGCAGGAGAAGGATTTGCGGATGCTTACCACGACTCCGAAGGATATTGTTACCATTCTGGCTCATTTACCAAATTGTGAAAGCGGGCTGGAAGGGCTGAAATGGCTGGCACAGGATGCCTATTTATGGAAAAGCATATTGCAAATTATTGAAAAATTAGATGGGATTGAGCAGTGGAATGTATATTCATATATATACAGACTTCCGCTGAACAACGTTGAAATCTGCAAATATCATATTCTGTATGCAGGACATTTGGGAAAACCGGATGAAATTAAAAGAGTGTTGGAAGAAATGCAAAGAAAACGGTTCCCATTATTTATAGAGGATGGAAGCTACTGGAAAGTATTAAGGGAGAATCAGATATCTTTTGTTCCTTATACAAAGGATATCCGTACCTATGAGTGGATGCAGGTTGTAGAAGGATTTATGGAAAAATTCACGTTAGAGGAAAGTGAAGATTTTTATCTGGTGTTAAGTAAGGAACTGGAAAAAAAGGAGATTCGCTTTTTATATCTGACCGCTTTGTGGATGGAAAAACGTCTGTTGGAAAATACGGAACAAAAAGATGAGTGGAAAGAATTATATAATCTGGCATTGTATTGGATTTCCTGTGGAGCATATTTTTACAAAGAGGAAGTGTTTACGGGAGAATTGCTTGAAGCAGTACCTCCCAGATATAGATTTGCCTGGTACATTTTACAGGCAAACAGTCTGAAGAAAAATAATAATCATCAGTTTATTCAAAAGATGGCAGAGGCAGCAAAGACTTATCCGGCGATGAAGGAACTGTGCAAAGCAGTTATCAGGGAAAGTGCAGGAAAGGATATCGAGTGGCCGGAAATTTATATTTCATTAAATGAAAATTAACAGTCCTTTATGATTATTATGCGGTAAACCAAAGGATAATTAAGGAGAAAAAAAGATGGAAAATCTCAGAATTGTTTTAATGAATGGAGGACTGGGGAATCAGTTATATCAGTACACGTTTCTTCGCTTTTTGGAAAAGACAACCGGAGAGAGCTGTATTGTGGATGATTCAGCTTTTTTTGGAAATCATGTGGAGCATAATGGGCTGGAGCTGGAGAGGATATTCGGCATCCGTTTAAACAAGCTGAGTAGCTGTTTTAGCCCTGATGTATGGGAAGAAATGATTCATAAACGGGAACAGGGAATCAGTATTCCCTGGCAGTTAATGGATAATGGCTTGAATATTACCATGATAGCAGAAAATAATACCTATCATTTTGATGGAAATGTAATTGAGATTCATCCGGCAAAAATCAGTGAAGAGATTTTAAATGTGTTTACTGGTGCGAAAGGAAACATATATTACTGTGGTTATTTTGCAAATACGGTTTATGTAAACCGGATGATTAAACACCTGCGTCAGGAATTAAGATTTCCCGTCATCCGGGAAACCATGGAAACAGATACCATTAATGCCAGATATCAGGAGCTTATCGGGCTGACGGATTCCGTTGCCGTACATATCGGGAGAAGAGATTCTTTCAACGGCGGCAGGGCATTGCCTTTGGAAAAATATGCAGAAGCCATCAAAGCTTTTGAAGAAAGAGGAAAGCAGTACACCTATTTTATCTTTTCTGATGACATGGAATACTGCAAAGAAAACAGGGATAAACTGGGGCTTGATTCTATTAAGGGAGAGTATGTCTTTGTGGAGGGCAATTACGGCAACGGAAATAATTACATAGACATGCAGTTAATGAGCCAGTGTAAAAACATGATTATTTCAAATTCTTCTTTTGGCTGCTGGGCGTATTTTCTGAATGAGGTCTGCACAAATGAGAACATAATTATGATAGACAGATTGTAGTAAATATGTACAGGAACTTTGCAGCTTTAAGTTTTGTAATTAACTGGTAAAATTACGGAACTATGGGAACAGCCGGGTGGCGAGACAATCCGTAATTATTTTTGTCACGGAATCTATGAAACACAGACTGGGAGGAAAAAGAAGAATGGAGGAGAAAGAACAAATATTTGGGCTGATAGAAAGGTTGGTTTCATGTTGCGAAGAACTGCTTGGAAAATCGGCATGGGAAATCCATGAAAAACTGGAAACGATTCAGTTTTTATTATTAACAGAAGAAATACGTAAGTTTTATGAAAGTGGAAAACTTTCCGGTGAATATAAAACTGCCATGGCAGAAATCCTGTCTGTAAAGGCTTCTGCCGTAAGGGTAGCGGATTTTGCTGCCAGAGAAGAAGAAAAGGCGGCAAAGAAGCTGGAGTTTGAACTGCTTCCTTTACTGGAGAACCTTCGGTTACAGTTTTTCTATACCCAGTGTCTGGAAGACGAAGAAACAAGAAAAAAGTTCTGGGAGAAGGATTACCGGCGTTTTTATAAAAACCGGTATGTGGAGAAAGCTGAAAAAACAGGAAAGTATAAGTATGATTTGAGTATTTTTATCCTTGGTTATAATAAGCTGGAATACACAAAAATGTGTGTGGAAAGTCTGAAGCGGTATCTGCCGGAAAATATTTCTTATGAATTAATTTTGGTAAATCATGGTTCAACAGATGGCACGAAGGAATATTTTGAAAGCCAGAAACCGGATAAGCAGTTGGATATCGAAGTCAACGGAGGAGGAAGGGGAGCAGTTTGCTCTATAGTTGAAGGAAAATATACTTTGAATGTCAGCAATGATGTCCTGGTTACAAAGAATGCAGTCAGAAATTTGTATGCCTGCATTACCTCCGATGAAAAAATTGGCTGGGTGGTTCCCACGACACCCAATGTAAGTAATTTACAGACCATAGAGAGTGATTATACAACGATACAGGAAATGTATGAGTTTGCAGAAAAGAATAATATTAGTAATCCAAAAAAGTGGGAAGAAAAACTGAGATTGTGTAACCCTCTTACCATGATGAAAAGTACGATTAATTTTGAAGTGGTTAATAAATTAAGTGCTACTGCGGATAGTACTGCCTTTCCTGATGATAAAAGGTCGCTGGAGTTACGCAGGGCAGGCTATAAGCTGATTCTGGCAAAGGATGCCTACTGTTATCATTTTGGTTCCGTTACTATCGGGAACCAGGTAGGAAGTGCCTTAAGAATGGAAATCCGTTACTGCAAGGGAAGAATAGATTTTTTAAAAGAATACGGCATTGACCCATGGGGCTATGGCATGGCATATGATGTGTATTTAATGCAGGAATTAGAAAGAAAAAATGTTTTTGCATTAAATATTCTGGGGATAAATTCCGGTCTGGGAGGAAATCCCTTAAAGCTTAAGGATATATGCGGTAAACGGCAGGAGACAAAAGTAACCTATCTGACCCAGTATGATATGTATTGGGAGGATATAAAAGCTCTTGGTGACAAAGCATACAGGGTAAAGGAATGGACAGAAGCTGATAAGGTTTTGACAGGGCAGTATGACTACATTTTGTTAGAGAATGGAATTGGTTTGTCTAATGTGAAAAAAATAGCGGAGCTGACAAAGTTTTTAACAAATCAGGGCAGGCTGCTGGTGCGTGTGGAGGAAGAAAAACTGGCAGGTGCAGTTACAGAAAT
This sequence comes from uncultured Lachnospiraceae bacterium, assembly GCA_964503695.1. Classification (GTDB taxonomy): domain Bacteria; phylum Bacillota; class Clostridia; order Lachnospirales; family Lachnospiraceae; genus SFDP01. The sequence goes on along the minus strand of CAZDAT010000013.1, from coordinate 13,622 downwards.
CTGTAAAGTAAAGGAAATCATCAAAGGAATCAGCGGTTACTGGCTGTACATCTGATAAAACGCAGTGACCGGAAAAAACGGACAGCATGGAGGAACCAATGAAAGTCGTATTACTTGCAGGGGGGAATGGGGACCCGGATTTCGGAAGAAACCGGATACCGCCCAAAACCCATGATAGAAATCGGGGGAATGCCCATACTCTGGCACATCATGAAGGAATATTCCCATTACGGGTTCCATGAATTTATCATCTGTGCCGGATATAAACAGCATGTCATCAAGGAATGGTTTGCGGATTACTTCCTGCATACCTCGGATGTTACCTTTGACCTGACAAGGGGAAATGACATCATCATCCATGACCGCCATACGGAACCCTGGAAGGTGACGGTGGTGGACACCGGACTTATGACCATGACCGGGGGAAGGCTGAAGCGTGTCCGGAAATATGTGGGGGATGCCCACTTTATGATGACCTATGGTGACGGGGTCTGTGACGTGGACATTAAGGAACTGGTAAGGTTTCATGAAAACCATGGAAAGCTTGCCACCCTGACCAGTGTAAAGATAGAACAGAATAAAGGGGTCCTGGACATAGATACGGAAAATTCGGTGCGTGCATTCCGGGAAAAGAGTGTTCCCGACAGCACCCCCATCAATGCAGGCTACATGGTGTTACAGCCGGAGGTTTTTGACTACATAGAAGGGGATGCCACCAGCCTTGAAAAGGAAGTGCTGGGAAAGCTTGCAGAGGAAGGGGAGCTTAAAAGCTACCGGCATACCGGGTTCTGGCAGTGCATGGACACCAAACTGGAAAAAGACATGCTGGAAAAAATGTGGGCCGAAGGAAATGCCCCGTGGAGAAAATAGAAGTAAAAAAACATGGTACATTTTCATAAATATACCTTTTTGCCAGGTGAATTTCAAGAAAGGAACGGACAGGGACATGGATTTACTGGAGTTTTATAAGGGAAAGAGAATACTGGTTACCGGGCACACCGGATTTAAGGGTTCCTGGCCTGGCTACATTTTATGCAGGGCGGGTGCAGAGGTTACGGGATATTCCCTGGAAGCCCCGACAGAGCCGAACCTGTATGGGCTTTGCCATCTGGAAGAAAAAATAAATTCCATTACCGGGGATGTGCGGAACCTGGAACATTTAAAACAGGTGTTTGATGATGTACAGCCGGAAATAGTGTTTCACCTGGCGGCACAGCCCCTTGTAAGGGAGTCCTATAAAAATCCCGTGTACACGTATGAGACCAATGTCATGGGTACGGTGAACATCTGTGAGTGTGTCCGCTTAACCCCTTCCGTAAAGTCTTTTCTGAATGTCACAACGGACAAGGTATATGAAAACCGGGAATGGGAATGGGGCTACCGGGAAAACGAACCCTTAGACGGACATGACCCCTATTCCAACAGCAAATCCTGTTCGGAGCTGGTAACCCACAGCTATATCCGTTCCTTTTTCGGGCAGAGAAAAGTGGCGGTTTCCACGGCAAGGGCAGGAAACGTGATAGGCGGCGGTGATTTTGCCAAAGACCGGATTATACCGGACTGCATCCGTGCTGTAAAAGCCGGAAAGGACATTGTAGTAAGAAACCCGTATTCTACCAGACCCTACCAGCACGTGCTGGAGCCCTTGGGAGCCTATCTTGTGATTGCCGGGAAACAGTATGAAGATGGAAAATATGCCGGATTTTATAACGTGGGACCGGAGGAGAAGGACTGCATTACCACCGGGGAGCTGGCAGACATGTTCTGCAAAAAGTGGGGAAAAGGACTCCAATGGAAAAACCAGTATGACGGCGGACCCCATGAAGCAAATTTTTTAAAACTGGACTGTTCCAGAATAAAGAACACACTGGGCTGGAAGCCTGTGTGGGGCGTGGAGACGGCCGTTGAAAAGACCGTGGAATGGGCGGAGGCTTACTTTGCACGGGAAGACATGGAAGCCTGCATGGACAGGCAGATAAGGGAGTTTTTTAAAGACAACACAGTATCTTTGTAAGGAAAAAAGCAGAAGGGAAAAGAAGAGTATGTTTCAGGACATGAGCGAGGCAGAGGCAAGGGAGCAGATAAAAGCAATGGTGGCAGAATATTACAGGGATTTTAAGAAGCCTTTGCAGGAAAAAAGGTTTGAGCCGGGAGACAGATTGTCATATGCAGCCAGAGTATATGATGAAAAGGAAATGTGTGCCTTAACCGATGCCATGCTGGATTTCTGGCTGACCACCGGGAGATTTGCAGAAGAATTTGAAACAGCGTTTGCTGCGTTTCTTGGGGTAAAACATGCCAGCCTGGTCAACAGCGGTTCCTCGGCAAACTTACTTGCCTTCATGGCACTGACGGCACCGGAGCTTGGAGACAGACAGGTGAAAAGGGGGGATGAGGTGATTACCGTTGCCTGCGGTTTCCCCACCACCGTTACCCCGGTCATCCAGTACGGTGCGGTTCCGGTGTTTGTGGATGTCACCATACCGGAATACAACATCGATGTCACAAAGCTGGAAGAAGCGGCCAGTGAAAAAACAAAAGCAGTGATGGTTGCCCATACCCTGGGAAATCCTTTCAACCTGAAGGCGGTAAAGGAATTCTGTGACAGATACGGCCTGTGGCTCATAGAGGATAACTGTGATGCCCTGGGAAGCACCTATACCATTGACGGTGAAACCAGATATACGGGAACCTGGGGGGACATAGGAACCTCCAGCTTTTACCCGCCCCACCACATGACCATGGGAGAAGGGGGCTGTGTGTATACCAACAATCCGCTGTTAGACAGGCTGGTAAAAAGCTTCCGCGACTGGGGAAGGGACTGTGTGTGTCCTTCCGGAGTGGATAACCTGTGTAAACACCGTTTTGACAGACAGTACGGGGAGCTTCCTTTAGGCTATGATCATAAATATGTATACAGCCATTTCGGTTATAACCTGAAGGTGACGGATATGCAGGCAGCCATCGGTGTGGAACAGTTAAAGAAGCTGCCGGAATTTATAAAGAAACGAAGGGAAAACTGGAAATGCCTTTATGAAGCCCTGGAAGAAGTACAGGATAAGCTGCTTTTACCTGAGCCGGAGGAAAACAGTGACCCCTCCTGGTTTGGCTTTTTGCTTACAGTCAGAGCAGGAAGCGGACTTAAAAGAAATGACATCACGGCATATCTGGAAGGGCATGACATCCAGACCAGGCTTCTGTTTGGCGGGAACCTGATAAAACACCCCTGCTTTGATACCATCCGGGGAACAGGTGCTTATCGTGTGGCAGGGGAATTAAAAAATACGGAGTATGTCATGGAGCATTCCTTCTGGGTAGGTGTTTACCCGGGAATGACCCGGGACATGGCAGAGTATATGGCAGGGATGATAAAGGAAGCGGTGGAGGACTGTGGCAGACAGAACAGAAAAGTGCATATCCGGGAAGGGAATGAAAGAACGGCAGGCAGAAAATTAACAGATGAAAATGTATAAGGAGCAGGAAAAGATGAACACATTTATCGTAGCAGAAATCGGGATTAACCATAACGGGGACATAAATCTTGCAAAGAAACTAATCGATGTTGCGGCAGTGGCAGGCTGTGATGCGGTAAAATTCCAGAAACGTACCATAGATAAGGTATACACAAAGGAATACCTGGCTGGTTACAGGGAAAGTCCCTGGGGAACCACCCAGCGGGCACAGAAGGAAGGGCTGGAATTTGGCCGCAAAGAATACGATGAGATTGACCGGTACTGTAAGGAAAAGGGAATCCAGTGGTATGCTTCTGCCTGGGATGTGGAGTCCCAGAAGTTTTTACGCCGGTATGACTGTAAATACAATAAAGTGGCATCTGCCATGCTGACCAACAGGGAACTGCTGGAAGAGATTGCAAAAGAGGGGAAATACACTTTTATTGCCACCGGGATGAGTACGCTGGAGGAAATCGATGATGCGGTTGCCGTTTTTGAAAAGTTCGGGTGTCCGTATGAATTAATGCACTGCAACAGCACCTATCCCATGCCGCCGGAAGATGCCAATTTAAAGCTTATCAGGGTACTGGCAGACAGATACGGGTGTAAGGCAGGCTACAGCGGGCATGAAGAGGGGACCATGGTAAGTACCTGTGCCGTGGCGGCAGGTGCGGCTTCCGTGGAACGCCATATCACCCTGGATAAGACCATGTATGGCTCCGACCAGAAAGCTTCCATGGAACCTTATGAATTGTGCAGGCTTGTGAGGGATATCCGGGAGACGGAAAAGATTCTGGGAAACGGTGAAAAAAAACTGACCCCGGCAGAAGAAGAAGTAAAAAAGAAACTCAGGAGTTAAACATGAAACTGATTGTATTTGACATTGACGGAGTACTTACGGATGGAACCATAATTGTTGATTCCGGGGGAACGGAACAGAAGCAGATAAACTTAAAGGATGTGGATGCTGTTTTTGAACTTCACAGAAATGGTTACCTTCTGGCGGCAGTTACCGGGGAAGATACCGGAATCGTGGATTATTTTGAAAAAAGATTTCCGTGGGATTATTTTTACCGGGGAAAAAAGAATAAAAAAGAAATCCTGAAGGAACTGGAAGCACTTACCGGAATCGGAAGGGAACACACCTGTTATATAGGGGATGCAAAATATGATGTGGAGCCGCTGGAATATGCAGGCCTGGGAGTGGTTCCTGCCAATGCCATAGACAGGGCAAGGGATGCGGCAGACATCATTCTCCGGAATGAGGGAGGAAAAGGCTGTGTCTGGGAACTGGTTTCCATTCTGGAAAACTGGCGTGAAAAAGAAAGTTCCGGCTTCTTTTTTTACAAAAGACTGGAAGAGCATAACCGGATTTTTAAGAACCTGGCATCCGACAGGGAACTGATGAACCGGGTCATGGAAATCGGGGACCGGATGACAGGGCTTCTGCAGAACGGGGGCGGAATCTACCTGTGTGGAAACGGAGGGAGTGCGGCAGATGCCCAGCATATAGCAACGGAATTTGTCAGCCGTTTTTATAGGGAAAGGCCGGGACTGAATGCGGAGGCACTGTCGGTAAATACATCAACACTGACAGCCATAGGAAATGATTACAGTTTTGAGCGGATTTTTGTAAGACAGCTGGAAGCAAAGGCAAAACCGGGAGACATGGTCATAGGCATTTCCACCAGCGGGCGTTCGGTCAATGTGCTGGAGGCTTTAAGGTATGCCCGGAAACAGGGTATCATTTCGGTCCTTTTCATGGGAAGCTTTGAAAATCCCGGAAGTGAGGATGCGGCAGAGTATATCGTGAAGGTACCGTCTCTGATTACACCAAGGATACAGGAAGCACATATTTTTATCGGGCATGTGCTGGCAGAGTATGTGGAGTACCGGATGTTTGGAAAAAATAAAGGGAGCTGTTTGGGAGAATAAAAATGGTAATGGACAAATTTAAAATAACCGGAAAGGTATGCGTGATTACGGGAGGGGCAGGGCTTCTTGGACAGAAGCATGCAGAGGCCGTCACGGAAGGAGGAGGCATTCCGGTATTACTGGATATTTCTGAAGCTGCATTGAAGGATGCAAAGAAAGGACTGCTTGGGAAATATCCGGAAGCAGAAATTGAGACATATAAAACAGACATTACGAAAGAGAAGGAACTGGAACGGGTCCGGGATGAGCTGGTAAAAAAATATGGCCGGATTGACGTGCTGATAAATAATGCGGCAAACAATCCGAAAGTGGAAGAAAAAGGGAAAAATTTTGGAAATATCCGTTTTGATAATTTCCCCCTGGAAATATGGGATGATGACATCCGGGTAGGACTGACGGGTGCATTTTTGTGTGCAAAGATATTTGGAACGGCAATGGAGAAGGAAGAAAAGGGCGTTATTTTAAATATCTCTTCCGACCTTGGCATTATAGCACCGGACCAGAGAATATACAGAAAAGACGGATTAAAAGAAGAGGAACAGACCATAAAACCGGTTACCTATTCTGTGATAAAACACGGACTTTTAGGGCTGACAAAATACCTGGCAAGCTACTGGGCGAAAAAAGGCATCCGTGTCAATGCGGTATGTCCCGGCGGTATCTATAACGGACAGGATGACCAGTTCCTGTCAAAGCTAACCAACCTGATTCCCATGGGAAGAATGGCGGACAAGGAAGAATATAAAGCTACGGTTTTGTACCTGATATCGGATGCAAGTTCTTATATGACGGGTTCAACAGTTGTGGTAGATGGGGGGAGAACCTGTTGGTAAGGGTATGAGATGACACTATCAGGAAGGAGAAGAATATGAGCAGTTTGGGAATTATGCAGGGAAGGCTTACACCCATGAAAGGCAGGGGAATTCAATTTTTTCCTTTTGATGAATGGGAAGAGGAATTTTATCTGGCGAAAGAATTACGATTAAATGAAATAGAGTGGATTTTTGATTATGAGATGTATGATAAAAATCCTTTATGGACATCAAATGGAAGAAGCAAAATAAAAGAAGTAATAAAAGAGAACGGAGTAAAAGTTAATTCCGTATGTTGGGATTATTTTATGCGTCGCCCCTGTTATAAGTATTCGGAAAAAGAATATGAGGATGTATTTCGGGAAAATATATCTTTTTTTAGAAAAACGATAACTGCAATGAAAGAGATTGGAGCAGGGCTGATAGAGATTCCCATGGTTGATAATTCATCTGTGAAGAGTGATTATGAGAAAATCAGAGCCATGGAACTGATTCGTCAGTTTTGTGACATTGCAAAAGAACTTAATATAAGAGTTGGTCTGGAAACGGATTTTCCACCCATAGAATTTAGAAATTTTTTAGATGAAATGGGAAAAGAAAATTTGGCAGCTAATTATGATAGCGGAAATAGTTCAGGGCTGGGGTATCATCATGAAAAAGAAATTATTTCTTTGAATGATAAGATTTTTAATGTTCACATAAAAGACAGAATATGTGGAGGCGGTACTGTAAAACTGGGAACCGGAAACGCGGATTTTGAACAGATATTTGAAAGTCTGAAACGTATAGGATATAAAAACAGTTTTATTCTTCAGGCGGCACGCGGGGAAGAAGAACAGGAAAAAGAAACGATAGAAGCACAGATAAAGTTTGTAAAAAAATACATAGAAAAATATAAAATTGATAATAAGGAATAAAACTATGGATAATATGATTAAAAAAGTTCTTTTTGTAGGTCTGGGCGGAGTTGGTCAGAGACATTTGAGAAATTTGAGAATTTTAAAGGGAGATGCTGTGGAAATATATGCCTACAGAGTAAGAAAATCTTCTTTTGTGTTGAATGACCAATTAAAAATTGTCGAAAATGAAGAACTGGATATCAAATATGGGCTTCATTGTGTTTCATCCATGGAAGAAGCTTTTAAAAATGAAGTTGATACTGTGTTTATCTGTAATCCTACCAGTATGCATCTGGAAATTCTTGAGCAGTGTATAAAACATGGTTGTAATATTTTCATAGAAAAGCCTATATCTCATAATCTGTCCAATTTTGAAAATATAAATGAGTATTTGGAAAGGTATCAGAAAGTATTATTTGTCGGATATCAAAATCGATACCATCCATGCATTCAGAAAATGAAAGAGGTAATAGAAAAAAAGACAATAGGAAGAGTGGTGTCAGTAAATGCTGAAATAGGGGAATGTGTGAAAAACTGGCATAAATATGAGGATTATCGAAAAATGTATGCATGCAGAAGTGATTTGGGTGGCGGAGTAGTAGTAACCCAGATACATGAACTGGATTATCTGTATTATATTTTCGGAATGCCTGAAAAGGTCTATGCAGTGGGCGGAAAACTTTCAGATTTGGAAATAGATGTTGAAGATGTTGCCGATATCTTAATGACTTATAAGATTGATTCTTATCATATTCCGGTTATGATTCATGAAGATTATTTACAGAATCCGGCAAGACGGATGTGCAGAGTGATAGGAACGGAAGGAAAAGTGGAAGTTGACTTATTGAAAGCGAGTATTGACTTGTATGATGCAGGGGGAAACCTGATCTATCATGAACTTTATGATTTTAATAGAAATGATATGTTTGTCAGGGAAATGCAGGATTTTATTCGCAGTATAGAGGAAGATAAAGCAGTAAGCATATCTTTTGAAGAAGGAATGAAGAGTCTGGAAATTGCAATGAAAGTAAAAGAATCCCTAGAGAGAGGGATTGCGGTAGATATATAGCAGAAAATTATGACTGAAATAATTATGAAGAATGAGAGAATAAAAAAAGTGTTTGAAGAGTTTTGGAAACGTGCGTTTTTTCAAAGCTGCTGGCACTATTGGAACTGTAGAGGAACAGATATTATTTTGTTTACAATATAAAAAGGTTAGGGCTGTAAAAATGAAATTATCGGACTATGTATGGAAATATATAAGTGAATCAGACATAAAGCATGTGTTCATGTTTCCCGGAGGCGGTGCAATGCATCTTGTGGATTCTCTGGGAAGAAACCCCAAAATGGAATATGTCACATTACTGCATGAACAGGCATGCAGTATGGCGGCGGAAACGTATTCACGTATTTCGGGAAATTTCGGCGTGGCACTGGTAACCACCGGACCGGGGGGAACAAATGCCGTCACGGGTGTGGCTGCCGCCTGGCTGGAATCCACTCCCATGCTGGTTATTTCAGGACAGGCAAAGACAACGGATTTAAAAGACGGATACGGGGTACGTCAGAGGGGAAATCAGGAAATTGGTATTGTGGACATCGTATCCTCCATTACCAAATATGCTGTCACAATAAAAGACCCGGAAGAAATCAAGTATCATCTGGATAAGGCAGTTTATGAAATGAAATCCGCAAGACCGGGACCGGTCTGGCTGGATATTCCGCTGGATATACAGGGAGCTGAAATTGAAGAAAGTAAATTAACGGGGTATGTATTACCTGATGAGGATGAAAGTAAAAGCCACGTTTTAAAAGAACAGGTACAAAGCGTTGTAGAGCTTTTAAAGAAAGCTGAAAAACCTGTGCTGATTGCAGGACAGGGGATAGAGCGTGGAAATGGAAAAGAAGTATTCAGGGAACTTGTGGATACTTTAAAGATTCCGGTTTTGTGCAGCTGGATTGCGGTGGAATTACTGGAATTTGAGCATGAATGTAACCTGGGAAAACCTGGAATGGTGGCTCCCAGATATTCCAATTTTACAATGCAGGATTCGGATTTAATCATTGCAGTCGGTACAAGACTGGATCCTGCAATGATAGGATATGACCCGGAGGATTTTGCCCCCGATGCGAAAAAGGTTATTGTGGACATAGATGAAAACGAACTGCATAAATTCCGGTTTGACACAGAAATGGCGATACAGGCAGATGCCACAGAATTTATAAAAGAATTGCTGGTGCAGTCAAAGGGAATGGAACTGGATGGTGCAGTCAGACAGTGGCTGGGTCAGTGTCAGAAGTGGAAACAGCAGTATCCGGTGGTACTGGAAGAATTTAAGAAAGATACCGGAGCGGTAAATCCATATTATTTTATGGATATACTGTCAGAAACACTGGCAGATGATGATGTGATCATTCCGGGAAGCTCCGGGGCAGGAATTGATGTGTTCTGGTTATGTATCAGAAACAGGAAACATCAGAGAATGCTGGCAACCGGTTCCCTGGGCTCCATGGGATATGGGATTCCGGCGGCAATCGGAGCCTGTCTGGCATCCGGTAAAAGAACCATATGTGTAGAGGGAGACGGAAGCCTGCAGCTTAATATTCAGGAACTGGCAAGCATAGCCGGCATGAAACTTCCCATTAAAATATTTATCAATGGAAATGGCGGCTATCTTTCCATTATGAACATGCAGCGGAATCACTTTGAAGGAAACTTTGTCGGTGCCAATGATGCCAGCCGTTTATACATACCGGATATTGTAAAGGTAGCCGGAGCATATGGTTTAAAAACCTTTGAAATCCATAATCATGCAGAAATGGCAGAAAGAATGAAAGAAGCTTTGGAAGCAGAAGGTCCTTCCCTTTGTTATGTGCATATGCGTGATGATGTGGCAATTCAGCCCAGGGTGATGTCAAAAGTAGGAGAAAATGGAGCCATGGTTTCAGGTGGTTTAAGAGATTTGTGGCCGTTTATGGGAGAACAGTAACACGATGAAATATGCAAACCTAATTACTCGAAAAGCAGATTTAAGAAATGTGGGAGATGACATACAGAATATAGCCATCGAGAATTTATATCGGTATATGGGAGTACCAACTGAGGAAGTGGTAAGGATTACAGATAAAGATATATTTTCTTATGATGGTGATGAATATTTAATATTGCCTATAAATGGTCCTTTTTGGGGAATCTATGAAAAAATTTCTCCTAAAATTATACCTGTGTATCTAGGAATTGCGGCTTTAGGAGGAGATTCCATTGTTGAAAGCATGAGATTCAGGGAATTTCAGCCTATAGGATGCAGAGACCAGAGAACGTTTGAGGAATGTCAGAAAAGAGGAATACAGGCTTATATTAATGGGTGCATGACGTTAACATTACCAAAAACCGGGGTAAAGGGAAATAAAATTTATATCGTAGATGTATGTGAAGAATTATTGGAATATATTCCTGAAGAAATAAAAGAAAATGCTATTTATAAGACACATGTTTTTTATAATAAAGATGTTTCACAGGCAGATGCAGAGAAATGTTATCAGGAATATAAAGATAATGCCTGTTTGATTATTTCATCAAGATTACATTGTATAGTTCCATGTATTGCGTTCGGTATACCGGTAGTATATGCAGCAAAAAATTTATCAACAAGGGCAAATTGGCTGAAGAAGCTGATTCCTATATATGATAAAAGTAAGTTTGGAGAGATTGATTGGAATCCAAAAACAGTAGAAATAGAGTCGCTTAAAAAAATTATGTTGGAGAATGCCGCAAATCGAATAAAAGAGACATGGAATAAATATTATCCCATATGCGGAATGACTGAATTTTTCGAGGATGAAGAGCAGGAAAAACTGATACCGGAGGATTTGATTGTTGCTACCGAGTATATTCAGAAAAATTGGAAAAAAGATAGGGAATATAAATATCTGATTTGGGGAGTAACGCAAACAGCGGAAAACCTGTATACATTTATAGAAGAATCGGAATATAAAGCGGAATTGGTTGGCATAATCGATATATATAGAAAGGTTAATTTTTTAGGGATTGAATCTGCGGGGTTGGAAAAATTAGATGATATAGATGAGAATGTTGTGATTTTTTTAGCAGCAGAATCAGCTCATAAGTATGCTTTAAAAGTTTTTAAAGAAAAAAATATCCATAATTATGTTTTGTGCTGGCTGAATCCTAATTATAAAATACAAGAGGATTGATATTAATGAATAGAAAAGAAACTATTTTTGAAGCGAAAGAGATGAGGAAGCATCTTATAGCGAGATATGCTCTTTTAAAAGAAAAGATTTTAAAAGAAGGAGCTTATATCTGGGGGACAGGAAAACTGGGAGATTTTGCTTATGAACAGTGTATTAAAAATCAAATTTATATCAAAGGCTTTCTTGATAATAATTCATTAAAATATGATGAACAAAAGAAGATATTTTCACCGGAAATTTTGAAAAAGGAAGATAGTGTCATTCTTGCTTCTTTCTACTATTCTGACATTATGGAACAGCTGGAAGCAATGGGAGTGCATAATTATATTTATTATGAGGAACTGGCTTACATAATGGAAGACATGGAAACGTATTATCCGGCATTTGAGCATATGTTTGAGGAGACAGAAGAAAATCGCGAAGAATATGAGAAAATATATCCGCTGCTTGCCGATGAATGTTCAAAGAAGGTTTATGAAAATCTGAGGATGTTCAGGGAAAGTATGGATATAAAATATACCAAAGAAGCCTATGGATTATCCATAAAAGAGGGCGAAACCGATTTTGATAAAGTGATATTGGAAAAACTGGATAAAGATTATGTTTTTTATGATGTCGGCGGTTTTGATGGAGAAAGTACAAAACAATATATCAAATATGTGAAAGAGTATCGGAAAATATACTTTTTTGAACCGGATGCGGACATTATGAAAAAAGCAAAATCAGGTTTAAAAGAAAATGACAGCATTGAGTTTATCTGTGCCGGAGTCGGGGAAGAAAATGGAACTGCGAACTATGATGCAATCGGAAATGGAGGGGGCACTTTTGCAGGAAATGGTTCCCAAAAAGTAAACATGGTTGTAATGGATGATTATATTGATTCCCATAAGTCGTATATCAAACTGGATGTGGAAGGTTATGAGGAGAAAGCATTAAAAGGAGCAGAAAACGGTATTAGGAAATATCATCCCCTGCTTTCGGTCAGTGTATATCACATGCCGGGAGATATACATAAGCTGATAGGGTTAATTTTGTCATGGAATCCGGAATACAAAGTGTATATGCGACATTATACGAAAACCTATGCAGATACCAGAGTGTATTTTATTTAAGGATAATGTCATAAAAATCTAAATGAGGCCGTGACACTGGTCCGGATTTTAGCAGATGAAAAATACATGCAGATATATGTCAGATAGAATGGAATATAACAGGATGAAGAAAAAAATATTAATTACCGGAAGTTCGGGTTTTATTGGAAAAAACTTAAAAGAAGGTTTGAAAGGAAAGTATGAAATATATTGCCCCATAAGAGAAGAGCTGGATTTATTAAATCTGGATGGAGTAAAGACCTATTTTAAAGAAAACAAATTTGATGTGGTGATTCATGCAGCAACTACTAATGCAACCAGAAACCATCTTATAACGCCTTATGACATATTAGATAGGAATCTATGTATGTTTTTCAATTTAGTACAATGTAGAGACTGCTTTGGGAAAATGTATTATTTTGGTTCCGGAGCTGAGTATGACATGGAACATTATATCCCGGATATGAAGGAATCGTATTTTGGAAACTATATTCCGAAGGATGCGTATGGATTTTCTAAATATATTATGTCGAAAATATGTGGAGAAAATGAAAATATATATGATTTAAGGTTGTTTGGAGTTTATGGTAAATATGAAGAATGGGAGAGACGTTTTATTTCAAATGCTATTTGCAGGGCATTGAAAGGGATGGACATAACCATTGAAAAAAATGTATTTTTTGATTATTTGTGGATAGATGACCTGACTCGAATTATGTGTTGGTTCATAGAACATACACCGAAGTATAAACATTATAATGTATGCTGTGGAACAAAAATTGACTTATATTCTCTGGCAGAAATTGTACGGAATGTATTAGTCATAGATTGTGATATCAGGGTAAAAGAACCTGGATGGAAACCAGAATATACAGGAAATAATCAGCGTTTATTAGAGGAAATGGGAAATTTTGAATTTAAGAACCATGAAAAAGCTATAGAAGAATTATGTGCTTATTATAAGAAAAATATCAATAAGATAGATGAAAAACAATTAATCTGATAAAATGTTTTATTTATAGTGTAAAAAGTATTGATTAAAAAATGTTCGATTTGAAAAGAATCGTTTTTTGTATTATTACAGGGTAAGTTTTTCACAAAACTGTTCCAACGAATCTGCCTTAGAAGCAAGAAGCAACATTTCCTTCAAGACAGCAGTATCGGTTTCTGACATAATACGTTCGTTAATTTCAGGCGGAATTTCTCCTAAATCTTCCA
>CAZDAT010000012.1:0-20277 GCA_964503695.1 uncultured Lachnospiraceae bacterium | reverse complement strand
TTCATCCAGAATAATCAGTGGTGGATTTTTTAGGAACACTCTGGCAATGCTGATACGCTGTTTCTGTCCGCCGGACAATTTTACTCCCCGCTCTCCTACATAAGTATCGTATCCATCCTTTAGTTTTTCGATAAACTCATGGGCTCCGGCTTTTTTTGCCGCCTCAATTACTTCCTCCCTTCCGGCATTCTTTTTTCCATAAGCAATGTTGTCAAAAATAGTACCGGAAAATAAATACACATCCTGCTGAACCATACCAATGTTCTTACGCAGGCTCTCCAGGGTATAGCTTTTGATATTTTCGCCGTCAATATAAATATTTCCCTGGGTTACATCATAAAATCTGGGAATCAGATTACAGAGGGTTGTCTTCCCGCCGCCGCTTGGTCCTACAATGGCAATTTTTTCTCCGGGTCTGATATGAAGATTCAGATTATGAAATACCTGATTATGGTCATCCGGGTATTCAAATTCCACATTTTCAAATACAATGTTTCCTTTCGGCACAGGCATCGGCTTTGCATCCGGTTCGTCAAAAATCTCAATCTCAGAATCCATAATCTGCAAAAATCTTTCAATTCCCGTCATTCCCCGCTGGAACTGTGCCATGTAACGGTACGAGGTTTTCTTAATCTCATAGAACTTCCGGTTGTCGGTTTCAAATTTTTCTTTTTCCATGTCCTCGTTGGCAAATGCCTTGACTACCTTATGTCCCAAAAGACTGTCTTCAATTCTGGCATTCAGTTCCCCGATATGCTGTCTCTGAACTCTGAAAATGCTTTTCATTCTGAAATTTAATTTCATACAGACTAAAATCATAAGCGGAATTATGAGAAAGATAATCAGCGTCAGTCCCACATTGATTTTTAACAAAATTACAAAAGAAGCCAGATTGGAGATTCCCTCATTGGTAATATAACGCATAATTAAAGGCAGTACCAGCTCGCACACTGTAGTCAGTGCGGCACAAAACAAATCCATAAAAAGGACAAATTTATATTTCCCAAAGCACGTAACAATCCGTTGAATTGAGATTAGTGTGTTTTGACACCCTAATCATTTTAGTTAATTGCAAAATTTATAAAGATAAGTTCCGCAATTAACTATTTTCTATATTACAACAGATTTCAAAAAATTCATACTTTTTTCATATATTCTTTTTGGATTTTATGCTATAATTTTGATTAATATGGGGCTGTTACATTTAGATTCACTTTCTAAAAAGAACAGAATTAATTTTCTTAATGTAACAGCCCCACAAAGTAACATTTAAATTATGAAACACAGGAGATTATGAAAAATGAGTGAAAACACAATGACAAAAAGTCAGGCAAAGCGAAAAGCCAGACAAGACGCAAACAAAAAAATAAAAAAAGAAGCCAAAAGGACAAAACTAATGACGAACCTTGTCCTTATCCTTGTTGCCCTTCTTTTTCTTGCAGGAATTGGTTCCTACATTTATTACAAGCTGAACATAACACAGGCAAGCAATGATTATGGTGCCTATTTAAATGATGACGGTACCATTAAGGATGTTAATCCCACCGATTATATTACCCCTTTTGATTATGCTTCCATTACTGTACCAAAAGAGGAAGTGGAATATACGGATGAAGATATGGAAGAGGCTCTCTCTTCCCTGCTTGCTTCTCATAAAGAAGCTTCCACAGACAGTAACCTTACTGCTACAGATGGTGATACCTTAAACATTGATTACGTGGGAACCATCGATGGCGTGGAATTTGAAGGCGGCAACACCAATGGAAACGGAGCAGATTTAACCCTTGGCTCCGGCAGCTATATTGATGATTTTGAAGACCAGTTAATCGGTTCCCATCCGGGAGACAACGTAACTGTAGAGGTTACTTTCCCCGAAGATTATGACAATGAAGAGGTACAGGGAAAAGATGCCGTGTTTGAAGTTACCGTAAACAGCATTTACGTTCTTCCCGAATTAACGGATGAGCTGATTAGTGAAAACTACAGTGAAGTGGCATCTACCGTAGCAGAATACAATGATTATCTGAAAACCACCAACGAAACCTCTAAATTACAGTCTTACCTTGTAAATTACATTAAGGAAAATGCTTCTGCCGAAAAGGTAAATGAAGGACACTTAAAATATTTAAAAGCCATCGGAAAATATGAACAGGAAAGCTACTATACTTCCTTTAACCAGATGATGATGAGTTACACAGGTTCTTCTGCCTACAGCAGTTTTTCCGATTATATCGGAATGTCCAATTCCGAATTTGAAGCTTATCTGGAAGAAGAAGGCAGAAAACGTGCCGCCATTGACATGACTTACCAGTACATCTTTACTGATGCCGGACTTACCATCGAAGACGGTGACTACGAGACAAAGGCAGGCTCCCTTGGAACTTCTGCTTTTGACACTTACGGCAGAAAATATATCATGCAGATGACCTTACAGGATAAAGTAATTTCCTACCTTATGGAAAATGCAGTAATTCAGTAATTTATAGCAGGTAATTGCGAAACTTAAGATTTTAAAATTGTGCAGTTTTAATAAAATTGCTCAAAGCAAAATTTATCAAAATAAGTTTCACAATTACCTAAATAATTCTTAATTAAAAAAGAGCTGTCGCATCAAGATTCACTTTCTAAAAGAACAGCATAATATACAAATAAAACGACTTTTGAACGCAGTGAAATGGAGATTTATTTGTATATTATGCTGATTTTCAAAAATTGATTTTCTTAATGCGACAGCTCTTTTTATAGATTCTTTCTTAGTCCCTTGGGATAATGGTTCTTCATCATACCCCCTGCCAGTTTTCCCCAGCCGATACTATAGCCATCCACCGTAATCAGATACCAGCCCTTCTCTCCCTCTGCCCGAAAAGTCTGGCCGGAAAGGTATTGTCTTACTTCCGGGCTGTCTGCTTTTAAGTTCCAGACATGAACTGCTTCTTCCGGGGTCAGAGCCAGGGCTAACGCATGGGAGGGTTCAAAACGTTTTTTCTTTAAGGTTCCCAGATGAAGCCCCGGCCGCAGAACCTTTAATCCCTTTAGGGAGGGCATATCAGAGGGCATGGCATAGAGCTGTTCTCCAAAAAGGCAGATGTCATTTTGGATGGAAGCTTTTAAAAACTGACGTTCAAATTCCCGATATTCCTGATACTCTTTCTCCTTTAAAGGTTTCTCGCATCCGTTTCCAGATAAGGGATGAACTTCACTTTCCAGTTTACCTTCTTTTTCCAGTACCGCAATAAAATGCCCTTCCCCATCCAGTTTATGAGGCCACAAGCGGATGGTTCTGTCCAGCCCTTCTGCCGTATGAACTGCATAAGCCGGATTTCCTGAAGACATATTTTCTTTTTTCTTTACCGCTAACAGGTGAAACTCCGGGTGACGTAGCAGAAATCTTGCCATACAGTCTTCATTTTCCTCTGGTGAAAAAGTACAGGTGGAATAACATATCCTGCCTCCTGCCCGAAGCATTTCGGCAGCCCTGTCTAATATCTCATCCTGTCTTCTGGCACAAAGCAAAACATTTTCCATGCTCCACTCCGTTAATGCCTCTTCATTCTTTCGAAACATTCCTTCCCCAGAGCAGGGAGCATCCACCAGAATTTTATCAAAATATTCCGGAAAAACCTGACTTAATCTGTCCGGCATTTCATTGGTTACCAGTGCATTTTTCACGCCCATGCGTTCTACGTTTTCCGAAAGGATTCTTGCCCTCTGGGGATGCGGTTCATTGCAGACAAGCATTCCCTCCCCCGCTAAAAATCCGGCAATCTGGGTTGTCTTCCCTCCCGGTGCCGCACATAAATCCAGTACGTGCTCTCCCGGTTTTACTTCCAGATACTCCACCACTGACATGGCACTTGGCTCCTGGATATAGTAAAGCCCGGCATCATGAAACGGGTGTTTTCCCGGCTGTTCCTTATTTTCATAATAATAGCCATGAACTGACCAGGGAACCGGAGTAAGCTTAAAAAGCATTAACCTTAAAAAATCTTTTTCATCTATTTTTAAAGGATTACGACGCAGGGCATGAAACCTTGGTTTCTCATACCCTTTTAAAAATACTTCGTATTCCTCGTTTAACATTTCTTTCATTCGTTCCTGAAACTCTGTCGGAAGCATATTTTTTCTCCTTTTTGTTCCTATAAAACTTCTACATATATTCCCCCAGCGTATGCTTTTCGCCTGTTATGGGTTTCATATGCTGTTCTTTAAAGCTTTCTTTATAGCGGTTTATTTCTTCCCACAAATCCATTGCCGACAAAAGCTGACACCCCTGTCCGCGGATGATGACCTGCTCCAGTCCGTCGGAGGTAGCTACGGTGATGGCATAATCTTTTGCATGACGTACGGCAAATCTTTCAATATACTGGTCCGCGGTCTGGGCTTCTTTGGTAAATACTACCTGAATATTATGGTAATCAGATACCTCTGTAGGATGCCCCTGCAGGCGGTAAGCATCAAAGACCACCATCAGCCGATACCCTTTCATGGCCTGGTAATCACATAAAATATCCTTTAGCTTCTCCCTTGCTCCATCCAGACTGACCTTTGCCAGTTCTTTTAATTCTTTCCAGGCAAAAATAATATTGTAGCCGTCTACCAGCAGATAATTTTCTTTTTTTACGGTTTCTTTATAGACCCTGGTAACCGGTTCTGACCTTTGTCCCACTTTATGGTACTTCCAGCCCTCATGACCTGACAGGGCACTTTTTTTATTGGCACCTGTGGCTTTTTGCAAAATGCTCTCTATTTCCTCTGTTCCAATCGCATCCGAAAAGCTTCTTTTAACAGCCGCCACCGCCATATCCTTTGCAGGACAGGCTTCTTCTTTTTTATACACCGGTTCCAGATGCATATGCTCTTCCACTTCATACCATGGCACAACCACACCTGCCCCATGACTGCAAAATACACTGCCACAGGGATTCTCTAAATCTCGGTCCACGTCATAGCCGCTCTCTGCAATGACCTCTTCTTTGTTATGGCATGGCTCATAGCCCTTCAGACGGCATTCCAGTTTTCCCTGTCCTTTGGTATAAGAAATCACTTCCCGGTAATACTGCTGCATGGTAACCACAGGGCAGGTTCCGGTAAGTCTTGTCATCTCTTCTGCTTTTGTGGCAGACACAGCTTCTATCACAGCATTTCCTGCCATCCTCTGGATATCATTCATGGCTCTTCCTACCATGGCAGCTGGAACCTCCAGTACAAAATCATATACCGGCTCTAACAGTACACTCTTCGCTTTCTTTAGTCCCTGTCTTATGGCTCTGTAGGTTGCCTGTCTGAAATCACCGCCCTCCGTATGCTTTGCATGGGCTTTTCCCGTAAGAATGGTGATTTTCATATCCGTAATGACAGAACCCGTTAAGACTCCTGTATGCTGTTTTTCCCCCAGATGAGTCATAATCAGCCTTTGCCAGTTTTTATCCAGAATATCTTCACTGCATGCCGTATCAAACTGTAGTCCGCTTCCCGGGGGAAGGGGCTCTAATAACAGATGCACCTCGGCATAATGGCGGAGCGGTTCAAAATGCCCCACTCCCTCTACTGTATTTTCTATAGTTTCCTTATAGGTAATCTGTCCGTTGCCAAATTCCGCCTCAATTCCGAATCTTTCTTCCAATATCCGCTTTAAGACTTCCTTTTGGATTTCCCCCATTACCCTGATATGAATCTCATTGACCGACTCCTTCCACTGCACCCTTAACTGCGGGTCTTCCTGTGCCAGAATCTGTAATTTTTCATATACCTGATGGAGGTTTACTCCCTCCTCAAGCTCCAGCCGATAATTTAACACAGGCTCAAGTACGGCTTTGGTATCTTCTTTTTCTGCTCCCAGTGCTTCTCCGGCATAAGTTTTTGACAATCCGGTAATGGCACACACCTGTCCTGCCTGCACCTCATCCGCCATGGTAAACTCATCCGACGAATACAGCCTTAACTGGTCTGCCTTTTCCTGCCAGCCTGCACCGCCCTCCCGCGGATGACCTTCTATCAGTTGTTTTACTTTTAAAGCTCCTCCGGTTATTTTCACATAGGTCAGACGCTGGTTCTTCTGGTCTCTTCCGATTTTAAACACTCTGGCGGCAAAGACATCTGTATATTCCTTTGCCAGCAGCAAAAGATTCATCTGCTCTAAAAGCTCTTTCACTCCCACATTCTTTAATGCAGAGCCGAAAAACACAGGAAAAATCTTCCGGTTAAGTATCAGCCTTGCCGCATCACCACTGTCCGGCATCTGCCCTTTTAAAAAAGCCTCCATCAGATTTTCTTCCCTGACGGCAAGGTCTTCCAGAAAGCTTTCCTGTTTCCGGGACTTGGTAAAATCGATGCAATCCAGGGATAACTTCTTTTTTAGTTCTTCCAGTAAAGCTTCCTTATTGGTTCCTTTCTGGTCCATTTTATTTACGAAGATAAAAACCGGAACCCAGTACGCGGTGAGCAGATTCCACAAGGTTTTCGTGTGGCTTTGTACCCCATCTGCCCCATTGACCACCAAAATGGCATAATCCATGACCTGTAAGGCACGTTCCATTTCCGCACCAAAATCCACGTGTCCCGGCGTATCAAGCAAGGTTATGGAAAAATCCGGCAACGCAAAAAGAGCCTGTTTCGAAAAGATGGTAATCCCTCTTTCCTTCTCCAGACTATGGGTATCTAAAAACGTATTCTTATGGTCCACTCTTCCTGCTTTTTTAATGGCACCGCAGGTATATAAAATTTGTTCTGACAGGGTTGTCTTGCCCGCATCCACGTGGGCAAGAATCCCTACCACTAAATGATTTGATTTCATGTAATTCTCCATTTGAGTGTTTTATTCATTTTCCGCTTTTACGGACATTCGGAAAAGGAAAAAGCCTATCACAAAAAATACGGCAATAAATCCAACTCCCGTATTAATGCTTCCGGTAAGCTGGGACACACCGCTGACAACCGCAGTTCCCAGAAAAGAAGCTCCTTTTCCGCAGATATCCATAATTCCGAAATATTCTCCCGCTTTTTCGGCAGGAATTATTTTGGTAAAATAAGAGCGGGACAGTGCCTGTACTCCTCCCTGGAACATTCCTACAAAAACCGCCAGTGCAAAAAACTGTGCCTGACTGGATAAAAAGAAAGCAAATACGGCAATTCCGAAATATGCCACGATACAGGCGGATATCAGTTTGTCCGTACTGAATTTTTCCGCCAGTCTTCCAAAAAGAATGGCAAAAGGGAATGCCACAATCTGGGTCACTAAAAGGGCAATCAGAAGCCCCGTACTGTCTAGACCTAACGCTGAACCATACGCCGTTGCCATATCAATAATGGTATACACCCCGTCAATATAAAAGAAAAATGCCAGTAAAAAAAGAAATGTTTTCTTTTCTCTTTTGATATTCATCAGAGTTCTTCCGATACGGCGGAAGCTTTCCGTTACTATGTGCTCCTGTTTTTCCACATAATATTTTTGTTTGTAGGTTTTTAACATCGGAAGGGTCATTAACACCCACCACACTGCGGTTATCAGAAACGCAAGGCTCATGGAAGTCTGCATGGTAATCCCAAAGGTATCTGCCCCCAGTACAATGACAAGGCAGAGGACAAAGGGAATACAGCTTCCGATATACCCGAGAGCATACCCCAGGGAAGAGACCCTGTCCATTTTTTCTTCCGTGGTAACATCACTTAACATGGCATCATAGAAAATCAGACTGCCCGAATACCCTACCTTTGCAATGATTAAAATAATTAAAAACACAAGCCACTGCCTGGCAAACCCGAGACTGACACAGCCGGTTACCCCAATCACAAGTGAGGCAATAAATACAGGCTTCTTAAATCCTTTATTATCTGCAAGGGAGCCGCATACCGGTCCCAAAAACGCCACAATAAATGTAGCCAGGGATGCCGCATATCCCCAGTATGCCAGATATTCCACCTCGGTCAATCCCCCTTTTCCTGCCAGATAATTAAAATAAATCGGCATAATGGTGGCGATTAACATGGTAAAGGCAGAATTACCAACATCATACAAAATCCAGTTTTTTTCTTCTCGCGTAAGCTTCATCACACTTTTTCTCCCTCGTTTTATTCTCTGCCCGGCTCCGGCAATAAAGAATCAAAATTATATTTATAAATCTCATCCAGATTTTTTTCTTCTTTTAAATATAACGGATATTCCATAATCAGCCTTGCTGCCAGTTCTTTTCCCTCTTCATACAGCTTTAACAGCTCTTCTATCGTGGCATCGCAGGCATGGTTTTTCTGAAGCCCTATCATAAGCCCCCCGAACTTCTCATACTGACCGATAAGCTTTAGCCCATAGGTAAATAGCCCTCTCTTTACTTTTCCCGGTGCCACTAAAAAATTCAGATAAAATATCATGTCCTTCAAGGCCTTTTGTACTTCTTCCGTGGTTATCCCGGGGAAAAAATCTTTGATGACTTCGGCATTCTCCCGGCTTGCCACGAGATGACCCGTAAGAATGGTACTGACCGGGTCTTTGCCATCCCGCAGTAACATTTCCCTGTCTAACTCCGCTTCTATCTGTAAATGGTTTGCGATTCCTGTGGCAGCAAAGGCATTTACACAGCCATGGCAGGTAACATCCAGAGAATAATGGCATAAAAAGCCATAGATATATGCCTGGTGTGCCCGGTCAAGGTTCTTGGAGCGAATCACATTCGCCGCCCTTTCAAAGACATATCTTCCCGAATATTCATGCAGTCCGAACCCTGTCGTATTTACTTTATTTTTTGTCAGTGCCTTATAATAAAACAATACATCCGGTCCATGCAGACCGATATTAAAAAGCTGCGGATATTCTTCGATAATTTCCGCCACGGCTCCTGTAAGGCACGCCCGTACCTCCTGTCCGAACCGAAAATGAGCATATGATGTCGGCATAAAAATCTCCTTTTTCTAATTTCTTATTTGATTGTAACATCCTCGCAAAGGCTGTGCAATGAAAAATCTTTTAATCCCTCCCAGGTACTTTTAAAAAAGATGCCTTCCTTTCTTATTTTATCACAGCACATGGTCAGGTTTCTTGGTCTGTCTGCAAATCGTTTCCTGTCTTCTGTCACAATTTCTTTCGAAACATTTAAAATTTTTGCCGCTTCTCCTGCAATCTCAATGGTAGGATATTCGTTTTCACTTCCGTAATTATAAATGCCTGCCGGAATCCCAAATACCTTTTCCAAGTTTTCCACCACTTCCCATACATTGGTAATTCCCCTGTATTCATGTCTGGCAAAGCTTAAAGGTATCTTCTTCTTTTGTGCTTCCATTAAATTGGTAAGCAAATTCCCATTGGTTTTCATTCCCTCTCTTTTTATATCATACATCCATGTAAGGCGGAGGACAACCGTATCGGGATTTGCCAGAAGACTTTTTTCCTCTGCTTCTTTTTTGTGTCTTCCATACACATTTCCGGGATGCCTTCCCTGTTCCTCTGTTGCCCCATCCTTTTCTTTCTCATATTTTTCCGAAGTACAGGTTCTTTCATTATATATCTGGTCAGAGCTCATAAAAATCAGACGAAGCCCTGCTTCGTTTGCCGCCTTTGCAAGATTTTCAGTGCCGGTTACATTCATAAGAAAGCTTTTCCCGGGGTGCATCTGGGCATATCCGGTATCGGAAATGGCGGCACAGTGAATCACAATTTCAGCATTACTTTCTTTGAAGTAGCTTCTCACACTTTCCAAATCCGTAATATCCATTTTCTCATGGGAGGGTGCATCCACTTCATAATTTTTTTTCTTAAAATAATAGCAAATCCTGCTTCCGAGAAATCCGCTTCCTCCGGTTACCAAAATCTTTTTCATACTGTGTTCCTTTCTGTAAAGCAATGTAATAAAACAAAAAAGCAGCCTTATGTACCTTTTCTTTGCTTACAATTTCCTTCTCCTGTACATAATGCCGCTTTTTATTTACCTGTCTGTAATCTTAAATAGAGAACTGCTCCATCATCTGTACCATGGTTGCTACCTGTGCGGTCTGTTCTTCACTGACTGCCGCGGTTTCTTCACTGGTAGCAGAATTATTATCCACGATTTCTGCCACTTTGGCAACATTCTCATCAATCTTTAACATACCGGCGGCTTCTTCCCGAAGCTCTTCTGCCATTTTACCCATCATGTCTGTAGACTGTTTTGCTCCCTGCATGACTTCTACCATGCTGTCTGCCGTAATATCAGCAAGCTGGATTCCCTTTTGTACGGCATCCACCGTGGCATCAATCAGTTTCCTGGTCTCGCCTGCTGCTCCTGCAGATTCCTCTGCCAGATTCTTTACCTGTTCTGCAACTACCGCAAATCCGCGGCCTGCTTCTCCGGCACGTGCGGCTTCGATGGCTGCATTTAAGGATAACAGGTTGGTCTGGTTTGCAATGTCTTCAATGGTGCCGATAATGGTACGGATTTCATTGGAGCATCTTTCAATTTCTCCGATGGCAGTTTTTAATTCCTGCATTTTACTATTGCCATCCAAAAGTGCTCCTGCCGCGGAACTGGATATTTTCACCGTTTCATTCGCTTCCTCGGCTTTTTCTTCCATGGAAACAGACATCTGTTTTACCATGTCTGCCACTTCCTGCATCTTGGCTGCCTGTACGGTACTTCCTTCTGCCAGGTCCATGGAGGCTTTTGCAAGCTGTTCGGAACCGCCGTCGATTTCTTTTGCCGTATTACGGATGGTATTTAACATTTCCTTGGTTTCTTTGATAATATCTTCCATGGCTTCTTTGATTCTTACAAATTCGCCTACATATTCTTCTTTTACATCCACGCGGTAATTTCCCTGTCCCATGGAGCCTAAAACATCTGCGATTTCCATAATCATCTTGGAGAAATTATCTTTCATGTAAGCCAGGGCACCTACCATGTGACCCACTTCACTGTTGTCTTCCTTCAAATCTCCCAAATCCGCTTTCAGATTTCCCTTTGCAAGCTCCGTCAGGGCACCGGACACTCCGATAATGGGATTTAACAGTTCCGTTCTTGCAAAACGGATGGTAATGAAAATCGTGTACAGAATCGCTGCACAACAGATAATAAATAATGCTTCACAAATTAATACTATGGTATTGACCGTATTCTGGTATCTGTCCAGTCTGTCCTCAATCGAGTTAATCGCCTTATCCGTTAAATCACTGATTTCATCCGTAACTTCCGTATACTCGGTTCCAAACACCAGTGCCATGGCATTGACCGTATTTCCTTTGGCTGCCTCTTCCATGGATTCCTCTTCCAGGGGAACCAGTCCGTTAGAAAGCGAGGAAATCTCTTCTAGCATTTCCCACTCGGAATCCTTAATGTTATTTTCCTGTAATCCTGCCCAGGCAATATCCCTGTTCTTATCCGTGTTTAACTCCTGCATGTACTTGTCATAATAAATCGTATTTCCGGTTGTTGCATAAGTCTGTACCGCCGAGGTAAGGTTCTTGGAACCAATCCGGTACTGGTTTAAAAACATCACTGTTTCCAGCTGCTCCGCACTGGTAGAACGGGAATACGTGGTCATAAAAATAAATGCCACCAACAAAAAAATCGCCACACCTGCTATCGCATACATACTTTTTGTAAGCTTTTTGAGCCTGGCTTCCTGACTTAAGTTTTTGTCATACCCATCCCTGGTATTCTGACTTCCCTTCTCCGCTTTTACTGCTCCTGCCATAAGTTCATCCTCCGTATTTTGTTTTTTTAACAATACCCCCCCCGGCAAAAGCTGGTACCTTCACCGTTTTTAGGCTCGTTTGTTATTATCATACCTTTTTCTTTTTTTCGTGTCAATTATTTCTATCTGAAATCTAGTGAGAAAATTAAATTTTTATTAAGAAAATAAAGGGAAATCTATTTACTTTTTTCGACAAAAGACTATAATGGATGTGTGTGTTTTTGTGTTTCTCTACAGAAAACGAAATTACATACAGTTTTTATCAATCAAATTACACAAAAGGAGAAGGTTATGTTCAAGAATCTGAAAATCAATGAACGACTCAAGAAATCATTTACCATGATTTCACTGCTTGCCTCTGTAGCAGGCGTTATCGGAGGCATCATGCTGTTGGTAGTCTCCAACCAGTACGACAAGGCACTTACCAACTACGGTTTTTCCCAGGGTGACATTGGAAAAGCCCTGACGGTATTTACCGACATCCGGGGTACCACCCGGGGAATCATCGGCTATGACGATTCTGACCTCATCGAAAGCTTACTGGTAACCCACGATGAACGAAAAGAAAAGTTTTTAAATTACTGGGAAATTGTAAAAAACACTACCACTACCGAAGAAGAAATTGCTGCCTATAATGACATTTCCAATCATCTGGAAGAATACTGGGTAGTGGAACAGAAAGTAATTGACCTCGGTGCCAGCACCAATCTTACCGACAGCCGCAAAGCACAGGACATGATGAACGAGGAAGTAGCTCCCGTTTACCAGGAAGTCTACGACGATATGCTTGCCCTGCTGGATATCAATGTGGACAAGGGTAACACCTTATCTGACACCTTATCTGTTTTAAGCACGGTATTGTTAGTCAGCATTATTGCCATTATCGTAATTGCTTTCATCATGGCAAACCGGATGGGTAATTCCATTGCAAAAGGTATTTCTGACCCATTAATTGCCCTGGCTGCCCGCTTTAAAACCCTTGCAACAGGTAATCTGGCAGATGATTTTCCTACTGTGGACTCCAAAGATGAAGTTGCCGAAATGACCCAGACTGCTAACGAAATGAAAGCATCCCTGGAAGAAGTCATCTCAGATGCAGGCCACCTGCTTGCCGCCATGGCAAAAGGTGATTATGCCGTAAAATCTAAAGATTTAAATATATATCAGGGTGAATTCAAGCGTCTCCTGGATTCCATGTTTGAATTAAGAAACGGTATGGTTTCCACCATCCGCAACATTGAGGAAGCCTCCTCACAGGTATCTGCCGGCTCCACCAATCTTGCAGAAGCTTCCCAGAGCCTTGCAGAAGGTGCTACGGAACAGGCTGGTGCGGTAGAAGAGCTCCAGGCAACCATTACCAGTATTACGGAAAACATTGACAAGGCAAGTGTACAGGCCGCTGATGCTTATGTGGAAGCGAAAAAATATGCAGACGAAGCCAAGGACAGCCGCGGTTATACCGAAGCCATGATGCTTGCCATGCAGCATATTGATGATACTTCCAAGAAAATTGCCAACATTATCGGCGAAATCGAAGATATTGCAAGCCAGACCAACTTACTTTCTTTAAATGCTTCCATTGAAGCTGCAAGAGCCGGAGAAGCAGGCCGTGGTTTTGCCGTAGTCGCAGACCAGATTCGTCAGCTGGCTGAACAGACAACACAGTCCGCAGTAAATACCAGGGAATTAATTGAAGGCTCTCTCGTAGAAGTCGGCGAAGGCAACAAGGCAGCCGAAAAGGTATCAAACTCTATTGCCATGATTGCTGACGGTATTGAATCCGTTGCCGCAACCTCCAAGGATATCAGTGAAGTATCCAAAGACCAGGCAAATGCCATGGGTCAGGCAGAAGCAGGTGTAAACCAGATTTCCGAAGTTATCCAGTCTACTTCTGCAATTGCAGAGGAAGCTTCCGCTACCAGTGAAGAATTATCTGCCCAGGCCGATGCCATGGATTCCTTGATAAGACAGTTTATTTTACCAAGTGATGTATAAATACATATACCTTTTACCCCGAAAGTCTCGCACACTTTCGGGGTTTTCTTTTTTCTTCAAACGAAAATTCTTCCCCTGCTCCACAACAAATCGTTTCCAACTGTTATGTCAGTGCCTGTTTCCTCTTTCTTATACGGTGCCGCCATGAATTTTTTTGGGGGGTGGGTGGGTGAACTTATCATAAGTTTTTTCATGTGTCCGGCACCGCATAAGTAAGATTCCATTCCTTTATACCATACAGGGCGTAACAAAAGCGTAACTTTTCGGGGCAAAAAATAAAAAAAATTAAATTTTTTTTGTTTTTTTTTAATTTTCTTTTTAAAATTGCTACACTGTTTCCAAAATCTCCAATAACTGCACCATAGTTTTCTTTCCGAAAAATACCTGTTCATCATTGATGACCATACAGGGAACACTCATAACCTTATATTTATTTTTCAATTCTTCAAAATGAGCAATGTCGTACACTTCTGCCGTAATCTTTTCATTCTCTGCGGCAATATGCTGTGCCGCCGCAACAAGCTCCGGACACATGGTACAGGACAAGGATACCAAGAGCTTCATGTCTATCTTCGTATCTATCTTTCTGATACGCTTCCTTATCTCTTCATCCAAAGCCTGTCCCGGTCCTGCCGCATTATAGATTCCCAGTACAAAAGAGGTAAATTCGTGTCCGCCCGGTACTCCGTGAAAGGCAAGCCCTGTATACTTATTTTCGCAATACAGCTTTACACAGGGACTGTACTCTTCCTTTTGTGTCAAAGCTTCCATGGACAATTTTTCTGTCATTTCACATAAGTTTTCAAGGTAGAGCTTTAATTCCTCGGATACCTGCCGTTCATCGGGACAGAATTTAAAGACGAGAGAACGTTCCATCCGTTCAAAGACCTCCTTAAGCTGTGCCCGCATAGTATCAGAAAACGTTTCCTGTGCGTTATCCATAGCCTTGTTTTCCACTCTGTCACTACTGCCCTTCGCACCTTCCAGTTCCTTCCATACCTCTTCCCTTACTGTCGGTTCTTTTGCTCTTATTTTTGTCCTTGTATATACTTTAAGTATATACTTTTCCAATTCTGTGGCTGCTATTGCTCCATCCCTGGTAGCTGTCACGACCTGCCTTAAGGGTTTAATGCACAGGTCTCCTGCCGCATACAGCCCATCCACACTGGTTTTCTGCGTGTTGTCTGTGACGATATATCCCTGTTCATCCAGTGTAACCAGGTCTTTTACCATTCCGGTTTCCGGCTCATAGCCTGCGAATACAAAGACACCAAAGCTGTCTCCCTCTTTTGCCTGGTATTCCGTAGTATCGCCTTTAAGGAGATGTCTATATCTTATATAGGTAATATAATTCTCTCCCCGAACCTCTTCTACTTCCGCCTGGGTTACTACGGTAATGTCAGGATGGTTTCTTGCCTTGTCTGCCGCACTTTTGGCACAGGTAAAATCCTCTCCCCGGATGAGAATGGTCACATGGCTGGCAAATTTGGTCAGAAAGACACTTTCCTCTGCTGCCGCAAAGCCGCCGCCGATGACAAAGATTTCTTTTCCCGTAAAAAATTCTCCATCACAGGTGGCACAATATGCCACACCTCTTCCGCGGAATTGCTCTTCTCCCTGAAAGCCCACCATTCTGGGGTGTGCACCCATGGCAAAAAGGATTCCAAAGCAGTCATAATCCCCTTTGTCAGTGTGCACCGTCTTAATGTCCTCTTTTATTTCAAAGCCCTCCGCTTTTGCCAGCAAAAAATCTGCTCCGAAATACCTTGCCTGCTGATACATGGTATGGGTCAGCTCTTTTCCGCTGCATCTTCCCACACCGGGATAGTTTACTACTTCCTCCGTTATGGTAATCTGTCCGCCAAACTGCTCCTTTTCCACTACCAGAACCCGGTACTTTGTCCGGGACAGATACAGTGCCGCCGTAAGTCCTGCCGGACCTGCCCCGATGATAATCACATCATATAGCTTTTCCTTCTCCATCATTATAGCTGACCTACCAGATCCAGACTTGGTTTTAAGGTCTCTGCTCCCGGTTTCCAGTTTGCCGGACAAACCTGGTCACCATGGGTATGCACGAACTGGCATGCCTGCACCTTACGAAGCAGTTCCGCTGCATTTCTTCCCACATTCCCTGCAGTGACCTCATAGCCTACGATTTTTCCTTCCGGATTAATAATAAAGGTACCTCTTTCTGCCAGTCCGTCAGCTTCAATCAACACTTCAAAATCCTTGGAAATGCAGTGGGTCGGGTCCGCCATCATGGGGTAGGTTATTTTGCTGATTCTCTTGGATGCATCATGCCATGCCTTGTGGACAAAATGCGTGTCGGTGGATATGGAATAGATTTCACATCCGATGTTTCGAAATTCCTCATATTTTTCTTCCAAATCCTCTAATTCTGTAGGGCAGATAAAGGTAAAATCCGCAGGATAGAAAAAGAAAACATTCCATTTTCCTAAAATATCTTCCCTGGAAACCATTTTAAATTCCTTATTATGAAACACATAAGCCTTAAAATCTGATACCTCTTTGTTAATCAATGACATTTTTTCTTACTCCTTTTTCTTTATTTTTGCGACTCATCCAAAAAGCTTCCTCGCTTCCTTTAGTTTGTCCCTAAATTTTTTTTAAATACACATATTCTGAAAAAAAGCAGGGAATAATATTTTTAAACTTAGTAATGCGAGGTATCTAGTATGAAACAAATAACGAAAGGCTTTCTTCCTTTTGCACTTGCCGCTTTTTTAATCGGTATTATCGGCGGTCTCTCCACCGTCTTTGCCCCTGCCTTTATGCTGGACATGAATCTGGCATACAGCAACACCACCTGGACTGCCCTGGCACAGGCGGTCTCAACGGCTGCCTGTTCGCCCATCTTAGGAAAATTAAGCGATATTTTCGGCCGTAAAAAAACGCTTCTGATGGGACTTTTTATCTTTACACTTGGAAATATGCTCAGTGCCCTTTCCTACCATCTTTTTTTCCTGCTTGTGGCAAGATTTATTGTGGGTGTCGGCACTGCCGCCATTGCCCCCACCGTATTATCCTATATCATTACCGAATTTCCGCCGGAACAGATTGCAAAAGGCTTTTCCCTTTATATGCTGATTTCCAGTGCCGCAGTAATCTTTGGTCCTTCTCTCGGGGGAATCATTTTAAGCTACTCTGACTGGCGGATGCTGATGTGGATTTCTTCTATTATATGTGTCATCTTTTTCTTTCTGTGTCTTATTACCCTGCCAAAGCAATCCGATAAAGGCACACCCTTGCAGGACTTTGATTCTGCCGGAACCTTTTTCATCCTTATTTTCTTTAGTCTGATGCTTTGTGTTCCGGCGTTTGGCCAGAACCTTGGATTTACTTCCGCTTTTTTTCTTCTTGCCGTTTTTTTTGCCGCCTTGTCCCTTGCAGGACTTATTGTGACCGAAAGGAAAGCAAAAAATCCCATTCTCATCGGCCGCTTTATGAACCGGGAAGCCTTTATCCTGCCTGTCATCATTCTTTTTCTCACCCAGGGGCTGATGCAGGCAAACATGACCAACATCATTGTTTTCGTAAACTATACCCAGCCGGAGAATACCACCATATCAGGCTATGCCATTTCCATTATGTATTTTGGTATGTGTCTTGGTTCCATGCTGCTGGGACCTCTGGCAGATAAAAGGGAGCCGAAGCTTATTTTAGCTTTGTCTCTTCTTTTAACAGGTATCGGTTGCGGAATTATGTTTTTATTTTCCACCGCCACTTCGTTTCTCCTGTTAGCATCTTCTCTTGGCATTCTGGGACTGGGGCTTGGTGCCAATGCTGCCATTTTTATGAAAATAGTGCTTTCCGGCCTGCCTGCCGCTGATGCCGGGGCAGGTACCGGAATCTACGGGCTTTTCCGGGATATGGCGGCTCCCTTCGGAGTGGCAGTATTTGTTCCTTTGTTTACCAACCGCATTGCCGCCTTAAATCACACCCCGGATGCAGGGGTAGCTTCCATTCATATGCTGGCACTCATTGAGATTGCCTGCGTAACTGTTGGTATCATCATTGTTCAGTTTTTACCAAAAATTCATCAAAATCAAAAAGGAGAATCGATATGAGATTAAAAGACAAAGTTATCTTAATCACCGCCTCTACCAGAGGCATCGGTCTTGCCTGTGTAAAGGCATGTGCCAAAGAAGGAGCCATAGTCTATATGGCAGCCAGAAATCAGGAAAGTGCCCTGAAAACCGCCGAAGAACTCAATCAGCAGGGAGGCTTTGTAAAATATGTCTACAACAATGCCACCGAACCGGATACTTTTGCATCCATGGTGGAGGAAGTGGTAAAAAGGGAAGGCAGGCTGGATGTGTTAATTAATAATTTTGGTACCTCTGACCCGAAAAAAGATTTGGATTTTTCCCACACAGATATTGCAGATTATCTGGACATTGTTACCCTAAACTTAAGAAGTGTTTTTCTGGCAAGCCAGTCCGCTGTAAAGCATATGGCACGACAGAAAGGAGGAAGTATCATCAATATTTCTTCCATTGGCGGTCTGGTTCCCGATATCTCCCAGATTTCCTATGGAACCAGCAAAGCCGCCATCAATTATCTGACCAGGCTGATTGCCGTGCAGGAGGCTTCTAACCATATCCGCTGCAATGCCATCCTGCCCGGAATGACGGCAACGGAGGCACTGGAAAAGAATCTCTCCGATAGCTTCCGTAATCTGTTTCTCCGTCATATTCCCTTAAACAGAATCGGACTTCCGGAGGAAATTGCCGCAGCCGCCATCTATTTTGCCAGTGACGATTCTGCCTATACCACCGGACAACTGCTTGCCATCAGCGGCGGTTTCGGACTTGGCACTCCGATTTACGGAGATGTGAAAAGCGGAAATCTTACCCGGAATCTGTAAATCGTTTTCCTTTCTAACAGGGGGCTGTTGCATTAAGAAAATTAACTTTTGAACATCTTAGTGCGACAGTCCCCTGTCAGAAGGAAAGAGAAATTCATGTATCAGAAGATGCCCTCGGTATGCTTTCTGCCACACACAATGCTCCCCAGCCTACCTTGGAATTGGGATACCTGTTTTCTCCACGAATGGCTTTTGCACCTTTTCTAAGATATGCCTTTAATTTTTCTCCATACAGATAACTGTCGTTTCCCTGTACGATGCCCCATTCCATAAGAAGTGCCGCTGCCCCGGAAACCATGGGGGTGGAAAAAGAGGTTCCGGTATAGCTTTCCGTTCCGCCTCCTGCCCTTGCCGCCAATAGACCTACTCCCGGTGCCGTGATATCCGGCTTAGTGCCCTCTGCCGCAAGATACGTAAAACCCTCCTGTCTCCCCCTGCCGGAAAAATCCGCATAGGCTTCTATGGTATCGTTATATGCCCCTACGGATATCATCCGGTCAGCAGTTGCCGGAATGGTCATGGTAAGCTCCGGAGCCGGTAAGAAAAATCTGGTTCCGGTATTCCTTTGCTGTGCCGGGGGCAGATACATCTGAAACTCTCCATCGGTAATCTTTTTCCTTTCAAACCGGAAACTCCAGATACCGGAATTGATATACTCTCCCTGCGGTAAAAACACAAAAAAGATTTCCTGCCTGGTACTGTATGGAGCCGGAACTCCCAGATAAATTAAGACCTTGGTCCGGTCAAAGATGAATTCTTCCCGCATGGGGGTATCCGATTCCGCAATCCTGTATTCTGTGCTGTCCGGTGCAACCAGAATAATCGAAAAAGAATCTTCATAAGACTTCCAGAACTGCAGATTGGTGGTCACCTCCCTTTGTGCTATGGCAAATTCCACCACATCCGTTTCCCGCACATTAGCAGAGAAATGCCCTCCGCTGCTTCCCTCATTGCCTGCCCCCACACAGATGGATGTACGGCCGATTTCAGCCGCATTGTTTAAAAATCTTTCCAGCAAGGAACTGCCGTCATGGGAACCATAGGTATTGCCAAAGCTTAGATTAATTACCAGCGGGCGGTTTAATTCCAGGGCTTTTCTTATGGCATAGGTTACCGCCCGCATCAGTTCTGTGGTAGAGGGAAATCCGCTTTCCTGCAGAGCCCTTAATTTTACAATTAATAATTCACAGCCAAAAGCCACTCCCTGCAGCAGAATTTCCGGGTTGGAGGATGCCGCCACCGCCGCCACACCTGTTCCATGACCGGAAACATCCTGCTGGGGAACGATTTCCAAAGCTTCCCTGCGGTCAGAAGCCTTCAATGCCCGGTCAATCTGCTCCTTCGTATATTCCACACCTGCCCGAAAGCCTTCCGGAGGCAGCCATCCCTTCTCTATGTCTTCCGGCTGTCCCTGATCCCATAAAAACAAAATCCGGCTTCCGTTCTCATTCTGAAAATCAAGTAAAAAGTAATCAATCCCCGTATCTATCACCGCCATTAACACACCTTTTCCGCTCAGTTCTCCCTCCTGCCCTGAAACAAAGGTCACACAGGAATTCTGCTTTGCTTCATACAGCCCATACACCAGACTTTTGGGTTTTTCAATATATTCCACCTCTTCCAAATCTGCCAGTGCCTCCAATAAAAATGCCG
This sequence comes from uncultured Lachnospiraceae bacterium, assembly GCA_964503695.1. Classification (GTDB taxonomy): domain Bacteria; phylum Bacillota; class Clostridia; order Lachnospirales; family Lachnospiraceae; genus SFDP01. The sequence continues at coordinate 83 of CAZDAT010000012.1, read as the reverse complement.
GCAATGTCACAATGGCATAACCGGCAATCAGGACTTCCACCTGAATCACTTCATTTGCAATTCTTTCTAAATTTCCATGATAT
>CAZDAT010000011.1:0-20972 GCA_964503695.1 uncultured Lachnospiraceae bacterium | reverse complement strand
TCTGTCTGTCTGTCTGTCTGTCTGTCTGTCTGTCTGTCTGTCTGTCTGTCTGTAGTGATTATATCGTTTGCAAGCAAGCTGTAAATCATATTTTTACATTTCTCCTTTCTGATTTTTCCCATCATACCACAGGGGGCGTAACAAAAGCGTAACTTTTTGAAGGTTTTTTATGAACAATCTGTAAACATTTTATAAAAAAAGTATAAACTCCCTTTCCCTGCCTTTTCCTTTTTTATAGATGACGAAACCACATTTATATGCTATAATTTTATTGTTTAATGCTGTTTTTGGGGGCAAAACAAAGATTATTAAGAAAGAGAGAAGAAACATGAAGAAACTAAGTGTATTGTTATTAATTGCTTTTTCTTCTGCCCTTCTTATGACAGGTTGCGGCAAAGAAGAAGAACCGGAGGTCATTCAGGAAGCTGTTGTAAATGAAATCCCGGATGAAGAACCAGAAGTGATTGAAGAAGAGGAAGAAGAAGTAAACGAAGACTTACCACCTGAAGAGGGTATGGTAAGAAGCCGTCTTACCAACGAATGGGTCAGCGAAGAAGTGGGTGCCTTGAGACCTCTTGCGGTGATGGTTCCCAACGACAAATCCACCCTTCCCCAGTACAATCTTGCCAATGCAGATATTCTTTACGAATGTCTTGTAGAGGGTGAAATCACCCGTTTAATGGCTGTGTTTGGTGACTGGACCGAGCTGGAGCGTGTAGGTAATATCAGAAGCTGTCGTGATTACTTTATTTACTGGGCTTTTGAATGGGATGCCATTTACATCCATGCCGGCGGACCTTTCTATATTGATGAGGTTGTAGGCCGTAAAGATACCCATAACATCAATGCCTTAACTGCTCCAAGCGGTGTATTTTACCGTACCACAGACCGTTCCGCACCACAGAACCTGTACTTAGACGGTAACGATGTATATAACGAAGCGGTTCGTCTCGGTTATCCCATGGAAATCAGGGAAGATTATGCTGACACGGTACATTTCCAGTTTGCAACAAAATCAGAACCGAATACCCTGGAGCAATACAGTGATTCTGCTGCAGCCAATAAGATTGACCTGGCAAATGCCTATCCTGTAACCAAAACATGGTTTGAATATAATGCAGAAGACGGTTTATATTACAGATACCAGAAACCCTCCGGCGGTGCACATATGGATGCCGCTACCAACACCCAGTTAGCATTCAAGAATGTGTTAATCCAGTTTACATATCATGAAGTACGTGATGCCAAGGGCTACCTTGCTTTCCAGTGTATCGACAGTACCAGAGACGGCTGGTACTTTACCAACGGCCGCGGAATCCATGTAACCTGGGAAAAATCTTCTGATTATGGCACCACACATTACTATGATGATAACGGAAATGAAATCCAGTTAAATACCGGAAAGACCATGATTTGTATCGTGGAAGACGGTGATACCTTCACTTTTGAAGATTAAGACGGAGAAACATAACTTCTATATTTCATATAGCAAATAAAAACAGCATTCTGTACAGGAACATATTTCCTGCGGAATGCTGTTTTTTTGCTTTTCTTATTCTATGATTTTTCTTATCTGGAACCAAGTCCCAACCTGTTCAGGGCAGAGAAGATGGCTCTTACAGATGCTTTTGTAATATTGCTGCTAACACCAACCCCATAGGTTACATGACCGGAATTGGAATCTAAGAGATGAATATAGGCAGCCGCCTGGGAATTGGAACCGGACTGCAGGGCATGCTCTTCATAATCCAGAATCTTAATATCCAGATTCAGTGTCTGGTGCAGACCTCTTTTCACCGCATCAATGGGTCCGTTTCCGACCGCTTCAAAGCTTCTTTCAATGCCGTGGTCTGTATAGAATACTTCAATGGCAGTTTCAAAGGTCTTACCTTCTCCGCTCATATCCGTAATATGCATACGTCTGAAATGCAGAGGTTCTTTCTGCTCCAGATATTCTTTTTTGAACTGTTCCATAATCTCTTCCGGAGATACCTCTCCCTTCACCTCGGACACCTTCTGAATGACACTGGCAAATTCCTTATGCATGGCTTTGGGAAGCTTGAAGCCAAAATAGGTGTCCATAATAAAGGCAACGCCTCCTTTGCCGGACTGGGAGTTGATACGGACAATGGGTTCATATTCCCTGCCGATATCTGCCGGGTCGATGGGAAGATAAGGAACCTGCCAGTAAGTATTCTGTCTTTCCCGCATGGCTTTTACCCCTTTATTGATGGCATCCTGGTGGGAGCCGGAAAATGCCGTAAATACCAGTTTTCCCGCATAAGGGTGGCGGGGATGTATGGGCATTTTGCAGCATCTTTCATAGATTTCAATAATTTCATTAATATGCTCGATGGAAAGTGCCGGGTTAATTCCCTGGGAAAACATATTATAGGCTACATTTAAAATATCTACGTTTCCGGTTCTTTCGCCATTTCCAAACAGCGTGCCTTCCACACGTTCTGCCCCTGCAAGCATTGCCATTTCCGCACTGGCTACTCCGGTTCCCCGGTCATTATGGGGATGAACACTAAGAATAATGCTTTCCCTGTCCTCAAAATGCCGGTTCATCCATTCAATCTGGTCTGCATAGACATTGGGGGTATTCATTTCCACTGTGGATGGAAGATTAATGATGATGGGGTTTTCCTTCGTTGCTCCCCAGGTCTTTTGTACCGCAGTACAGATTTCAAGTGCAAAATCCACTTCCGTTCCGGTAAAGCTTTCCGGGGAATATTCCAGAATAATCTTACCGTCAAATTTTTCGGCTCTTTCCTTTACCATTTTGGTTCCCCGGACTGCAATATCGATGATTTCTTCCTTTGACATGGAAAACACCACATCACGCTGCAGGGTGGAGGTAGAATTATAAATATGTACAATTGCCTGCTTACAGCCTTCAATGGCTTCAAAGGTTCTGTCTATCAGCTCTTCCCGGCACTGGGTCAGTACCTGCACCTTCACATCCTCGGGAATCAGTTTTTTTTCAACCAGTTTTCTTAAAAAATCAAATTCTATCTGGCTTGCCGCAGGAAATCCGATTTCGATTTCCTTAAAGCCAAGCTTTACAAGGTACTGAAACATTTCTATCTTTTCATGCACCTGCATGGGTTCAATCAGTGCCTGGTTTCCGTCTCGTAAATCCACACTGCACCAGACGGGGGCTTTTTCAATTTCTTTCTCCGGCCACTGCCTTTCGGGATAATCCAGCACCGGATTTTTCTGGTAACGACTATAATTCAACATCTTTTACTCCTCATTTCTGATTTTTTCATTTGGATAATAAACTTCTATGTAAAGATATAAATAAGCTGCCCCATTAAAACAGTTACTGCTATTAGAACAGCATCCTCTTAATGTGACAGCTTCTGATTCTTACTCTCCCAGACCACTTTCCACTGCATCTACCAGCGATTTCAATGCCTGTTCTTCATCTTCGCCATCGCAGATAAATTCAATCTCATCACCACATTTTATACACGCACCTAATACACTGAGAACACTCTTGGCATTAGCGGTATTATCTCCATAAGTGAAGGTAATCAGTGATTTATACTGCATTGCCTCCTTACACAGATTTCCTGCCGGTCTCAAGTGTAATCCTGTTGGGTTTTTGATAACTACCTTCTGGCTTACCATATTCCCATACCTCCTGTTTTTTGCTCCATATTCTCTTTCGCTGTCTCTATGATATCACTTAAGCCTAATTTCCTCAAGCCCTTCTTACAACATCGTATTCTGAATCAGATCTGCCAGTTTTCTGGCTTCCTGTTCAATCACCTGCTGGTCTTTTCCTTCAATCATGACCCGCACCTTCGGTTCTGTTCCCGAAGGTCTGATTAAGACTCTTCCTTCTCCCTGGAACTTCTCCTCCAGCTCTGCTATGGCTCTGGCAATTTCGGGATATTCCATGTATTTATCTTTTTTATGGGTGGGAACTTTGGCGTTTACCAGTGCCTGGGGCATTACCTTCATAATGCCTGCAAGCTCTGACAGGGGCTTATGGGTATCTGCCATAACCTGTAAAAGATGCAGGGCACTTAACAGACCGTCTCCGGTGGTATTTTCTTCCAGGAAAATCACATGTCCTGACTGTTCTCCCCCAAGGCTGGCATCGATTTCCCGCATTCTTTCCAGGACATATCTGTCCCCTACCTTAGTCTGCTCAATGGTAAGTCCCTGTTCCTTTGCCATCATGTAAAAGCCCAGGTTACTCATTACCGTTGCAACAATGGTATCCTGTTTTAATCTGCCCCGGCTTTTCATATGGTTGCCGATAATTGCCATAATCTGGTCTCCGTCAACCACGTTGCCGTTTTCATCCACTGCCAGCATCCGGTCCGCATCCCCGTCAAAGGCAAGACCGACATTTGCTTTTTCATATACTACCCTTGCCTGTAATTCCTGCATATGGGTTGAACCGCAGTTGGCATTGATATTGGTACCATCAGGATTGTTATGGATGGCAATAATCTGACCGCCCAAATCCTTTAAGGCTTCCACAGAAGTATAGAAGCTGGCTCCTTCTGCACAGTCCACCACGATTTTTAAATCCTTTAAGTCCACCGGAACGGACTGTACTGCATGATTGATATATTCTTCCCTGGCATCGTTGCGGTATTTTATTTTCCCCACTCCGGAGCCTGTGGGGAATTTTACCCCTGCCATATTGTTCTTTATCAGGGCTTCTATTTCGTCTTCCAGTTCATCGGACAATTTGTATCCGTCTCCATTGAAGAATTTAATTCCGTTAAACTCTACCGGGTTATGGGAAGCAGAAATCACAACCCCGGCATCCACTTTGTATTTTTTTGTAAGATAGGCTACTGCGGGTGTGGGAATGACCCCTACATATACCGCATTGGCTCCTACACTACAGGCTCCTGCCATCAATGCATTTGCCAGCATATCTCCCGAGATTCTGGTATCACAGCCCACCATAATCGTAGGCTTATGCTTAGTTTCCTTCGTTAATACATAGGCTCCTGCCTGCCCTAGCTGCATTGCCATTAAAGGGGTCAATTCTTCATTTGCAATCCCCCTGACTCCATCGGTACCAAATAATCTTGCCATATTTACCTCCACGTCTTTCCTATTTTTCCGAAATTCTGACCTCTGCAAAAACACTTTCTTCACTGCGGATTCCTTCCGGTAACTGGATTGTCAGTTCCATTTTCTGAATCACGTTTTTTGTTTTTGCCGTCTCTTCTGTATCCATACAGGCTCCGACATCAATTACCGCCTTAATATCCTCTTCCTTAAATCCGGCTTTTTTTGACATATAGCCTGTAATTTTAACTGTATATTTCTTTTCTTCCTCTTTCAGTGTCACTTCCACATTTTCCGGAACATTGATAAACTGAATCTGTCCGGCATCAATTTCCGCTTCCTGGGTAAAGGTTTCCTCTACCTTCGCGGTTACCTTCACCTTGCCATCAAAAGAAGCCTCTGCCAGAATAACATTTTCCGGTAAATATTCTTTCACATCCAGGATAACGGTTACATCCTCTTTTGCATCCTGAAGGTCAACGGGCTCTGTAATTTCCACCTGCTTTAAGGTACGAAGAACCGAGCTTTTGGCTGCCACTAAAACTGTGTCCTGTTCACATACCATTTCCCCGGTATAGGCATAGCCCTCTGCCGTTTCACCTTTTACGCTAACAGCGAGAGGAATTTCTTTGGTTGCAAGAATCGTGGCAACGCACTGTACCTCATCAATACTGGTTGTCAGACGGCTGTCGTTAATCCTGTTACCCTCGGCATCATATAGTTCTATGGGAAGAATCATGCTGACATCCTCCGTAGCCTGTGCCAGGTCAAAATTGACCACTGCCTTGTCTACCTGGGAAACCGCGGATTCCGGCCCGGATATTCTTAAGGCATTCTGTTCCGTAGATACCTTTCCCAGGACATATCCGTCTTCCGGCTGGTTCTTGGTTATTACCTCTAATTTTTTCTGGACCTTAGTAATATTCTCTACATTTACTTCGATATAAGTGTCTGCGGAACGGATGCTTTCTATCTTGCTTCCGCTTGCCTTTAAGGCAGATAATTTAATGGGAACATGATTGTTCTCATCAATTTCATTCAAATCCGCGGTGGCTACAATATTGGAAGCCGTAAAGCTGTCCATGACGGAACGGTTTCCCCGGACTTTTACCGTAATCTCATCGGAACGGTTCGCCACCTCTACGTACTTTCCTGCCGCGGTCATGACGTTTGCATTTAAAAGCTGTACTACTACAGAATAATCCTTACTCTGATAAGGGTCATTGATATTAATGGATATCATCCAGAGACCTGCCGCAAATAATACAGCAATAATCTTCAGCTTAAGATTGTTTGTTATTTTCTCTTTCATACCGGCTCCTATTTGCTCTTACTTCTGCTTAAGTTCAAAATACGTTTTTTCTTTTCTTCCCCGGGCTTGTTCTGAATTTTTTGAAGCTGGCTTTCGATATCTTCTGCTTTCAGGTTCCGCATCAGTTCCCCTTTATATGCAATACTGATTTTCCCGGTTTCTTCCGAAACAATCAGTGTCATGGCATCGGTGGCTTCCGAGATTCCCACACCTGCCCTGTGTCTGGTTCCCAGCTCCTTGCTTAAGTGCATATTATCAGATAAGGGAAGATAACAGGTGGCAGAGCTGATACGGTCACCACGTATCAGAACCGCACCATCATGCAGGGGTGTATTATGTTCAAAGATATTAATCAGAAGCTGGCTTGTGACTACCGCGTCGATTTCAATTCCGGTATTTTCATACTCGGTCATCAAATCCTCCTGTGCAACGACAATCAGTGCTCCTGTTTTTACCTTACTCATTTCCACGCAGGCTTTGGTCAGCTCCTTAATTGTACGGTCAGAAAACAGACCTTCCTGTGCCCGGTTGAAATCGGCAGGAAAAATGGCTCCCAGAAAATTCTTTTTTCCCAGCGTTTCCAGGGCACGCCTGAGCTCCGGCTGCAGCACAACAATCACCGCTATCATACCCATATAAACCACGTTCTGGGCAATCCAGATAATGGTATTCATTTCCAGCACTACGGCAATCACAAACATGACCATGATGGAAACGATACCCTTCATCAAAAACCAGGCACGGGTATTACGAAGCCACAGCAGAATGTGGTATATCACAAAAGAAATAATTAAAATTTCCAGAATATCCACAAATCCCGGTTTTGGAATATACAGATTCGTTATGTTGCTGTCTAAATAAGATAAAATTAGTTCCATTGATTGTCTGTCCTGTCTTATTTTACTTTTTTGCTTCTTCTTTTACGGTTGTACGGGACACGCCATTTGAAGTCTTAATGGTACGCACCTGCTTTTCCTGTCTTGCAGGTGTCTTTTTCTGCTGTCTGTTGATTCTTTTCACCTTTTTTTCCGGTGTGGCAACCACATTCTTCGGCACTGCCTTCACATAATAATAATATTCATCATCTTCAAACTGCACTCTTTCCGTTCGTGCATAGTCTACATTAAATTCCAGGAACTGAATCACACTGCATATGAAAAATGATGCAATACTGCCCAGTGCAATCCCTATGACGGAAAAGCCTGTTTCCATGATGAATTCACAGACCAGAAGCAGAATGGCAGATACCGTTAGCCCGCTGATTATGGCAATGGTCCATGCATAATCCACAGAAAGTCTCCGTATGCAATATACCAAAAACATGGTCAGTACAAAAACAACGATGGTAATAAGCATTGCCTTGTTGTCCAAAAGCCCATCCAGCATAAGCCGGAATTTCTGTGACCCGGTTTCCGCATCCAGTGCTGAAAAAACCGTTACGTTATCGGTCATGAGCTTTATGAGATAATATACCACTACGCCGCAGCTTAAGGAAATGGCAGACACGGGTGTGGATAAAAGTCCCAGTGCCACCGGCATCACATAAGGCACTTTCATGATAAATAACAGTGGTGTTAAAAGCACTACTATGGTATCCTTCGGCACGAATCTGAAATACAGTAAAAACATCACCAGAAAAACAGCTGCTGTCACTACGGCACATTCCATTGCCAGGGAAAAGGAATGCAGCAGGATAAAGAGTGCCGAAACAAGCACCACAAAATTTCTCGGCATAAAAGAGCACATCAGTGCCACTACAATGACAAACACCGGATTTTTCAGCAGTGCCATATATCCCATGGAGGAATTAATCACCGTAAGCACAACAAACGCCATCAGTAATTTAATACATGGATTTACATAAATATCATATTTTGCATAAAACTTTTTTAAATATTCTCGTATTTCTAATAAACCAGTCATGGAGACATCCTTTCGGTTTTTATTCTTTTTCTTCATATATATGGGATAATTTTTTCAGATTCCCATAATAGACCTTTGAGCTTTGCAGTGCCCGGTTATAATGATATAACGACGTTACATATGTAAACAGCATGGTAATCCCTAAAAAAACCAGATAAATTATCATGACACTTTTTGCAAAGTCAAACATATCCATTTTATAAATATCCTTCATAAACAGTTCAAAATCATAAAGAATATACAATGCAAACAGAATTCCAAATGCCAGAGTTGATGCAATCACTGTCTTTAACATTTGCAGACTGACATAATCACTTTTGAAAAAGCCGATAATTTTTTTATTTTTTTTGTATCCGTCTTTTTCATAAGCTGCCATTCTGGTCATCAGCCTGACGCGTTCTTCATTTACCATATAAGAAGCTTACCTTTCCTCTTTCTCTTATTTTTCCTTATCCAGGAAACGCATTCTTGCGGAATCACGCACATCCTTTTTGGGCGGTGTATAATCCGTTGGTGTTTTTCCCATGGCAGCCTGAAAAGAATTGGTCATTTCGTTGGTACAGTCCTTGCAGAATCTTCCGCTCCGAATCATTTTCCCACATTTTTCACAGGCAATTCCCATGGGGGAATCTGCCGCCAGAACCAGACGTTCTTCCCTCAGCCACTGCTGTATCTGGTTTAAGCTTACATCACAGGCTTCCGATACCTCACGCATACCGCATCTTACATTTTCCTGTACGTATTTTTTTACCTCCTGGAACTTCGCCTCTTCTGCTTCCCGGCAGTTGGGACAAAGAATCGGTCCCATTACATAATTAAAAATTCTCCGGCATTTTCTACAGTTTTTTACATTCATACCATAAACCTCCTGTTTTCCTTCTATATCCTATAGCCCATAACCGATAGACACCGTTATAAAGTATATGTCACGGATTCCTGCTTCTTTACATACTTTTGCAACCGCATCTATGGTGCTCCCCGTAGTATAGATATCATCAATGATTATAATTGATTTTAATTTTACATCATTTGTACCTAATTTAAAAGCCTTTTTCAAATTATTTTGTCTCTGGGTGCCTCCCACCGTCTTCATGGGTCTGGTATACCTGGTCCTTAACACCAGATGCTCCAGCACCGGAAGGTTCCAGAATTTTCCCAGTTTTTCGGCAACCAGTTGTGCCTGGTTATATCCCCTTTCCTTTTGCTTTCTTTTGTGCAAGGGTACCGGTATCAGGGCCTGCGGCTGCCACAGCCCTTTTTGCCCTGCCAGCTGCCCCGCTATGGTTTTTGCATAAAATGACGCAAATTCCCTGCGGTCTGCATATTTAAACCGGTACAGGGAAGAACGGATATATTCATACGGAAATACCGCTCTTCCCTGGGTAAATTCATGGGGTTTGGTCTGACAGTCATGGCAGTACTCCTGTTCCTCCTTTACCGGTTTTCCGCATTTAAAGCAGACATTTTTTCCAAGATAACGAATTTTCCCCTTGCAGGCTTTACAGATATCCCTGGTTCCAAAGGGAAGTACCTCATCACACACTGCACATCTGGCAGGAAATATAAAATCTAACACTTTTTGTAATTTCACTGGCATCCTTTCACTTCTCTGATTCGGCTGCTCAATCCTGTATAACGCATATTTTCCTGATTGTTTGCAATCATTCCTTCTACTGTCTCACTGCTCCCCAATATGGTAAGACAGCTTCTCGCCCTTGTCACCCCTGTGTATAGGAGGTTGCGGTTAAATAACTGTTTCGGGCCTGTAAGCAGGGGCATTACCACTGCCGGATATTCACTTCCCTGGGATTTATGAATCGTGATGGCATAAGCCAGCTCCAGCTCATCCAGACCGGAAAACGGATAGGTCACCTGACGCATATCATCAAATTCCACCACCAGAGTCTGGTTATAGTCATAAATTTCCTTTATCTTACCCATATCTCCGTTAAACACGCCTACCCCTTTGTCAATGGGAATATTATATTTACTTACAATCTCCCATTCCAGCTGATAGTTGTTCCGAATCTGCATGACCTTGTCCCCGGTACGGAAAATGGTGTCACCGCCTGCATATTCTTTTTTTTCTTTTGCAGGCGGATTCAAGTATTTCTGCAAAATCCGGTTCAGGCTTATTACTCCCAGATTACCCTTTCTCATGGGTGTCAGCACCTGAATTTCAAAGGGGGTAACCTGGCAGTAGGAGGGTAATTTTTCCTGTATCAGCTGAATCATATGCTTATAAATAACATTGACATCGTTTCGTTCCAGAAAGAAAAAATCCCTGCTCTTATTGGTCAGCTCCGGTTTTTCTCCTTTATGAATTTTGTGGGCATTCATCACGATATCACTGTCCCTTGCCTGCCGGAAAATCTTTTTCAGACTTACCGTCGAAAACGCATCACTGGATATCATGTCCTGCAATACCTGTCCCGGTCCCACACTGGGAAGCTGGTTCACGTCTCCCACAAGAATCAGTCTGGTTCCCGGTGAAATAGCTTTTAACAGGGACTGGAACAGATGAATATCTACCATGGACATCTCATCAATAATGACCACGTCTGTTTCCAGCGGATTTTCCTGATTTTTTGAAAAATTCGCCCTTCTTCCGTCTTCCTCAAGCCCTCCGTTCAGCTCCAGCATCCGGTGAATGGTTCTGGCTTCAAATCCGGTAGCCTCGGTCATTCTTTTGGCGGCTCTTCCGGTGGGTGCGGCAAGAAAAATATCCAGTCCTTCCTTTTCAAAATAGTGGATAATCATATTGATGGTTGTGGTTTTTCCGGTTCCCGGTCCTCCGGTCAGAAGAAAGACCCCGTGCAGTACCGATTCCACCACTGCCTGCCTCTGCAATTCATCCAGCTCCAGCTTCAGGTTCTGCTCCAGCTTTCTTATCTTTTTTTCCAGCTGTCCGCGATACTCTTCTTCCTGTTTTCTTTCCTCATCCGTAGGAAAATAATCCACTGCCCGGTCAATGTCCAGAAGCATTTTTGCACAATTAAGCTCTGCGTAATAATAAGAATAGGCATAGACCAGTACCCGCTCTTTCTGTGTCTTTATGACCAGCTTTTTATCCATTGCCAGATTTGTCAGCTGTATCTCTACTGCTTCTGCCGGAACCTGGAGCATTATGGAAGTATTGCGTACAAGAATTTCCTTTGGCAGGTACACGTGTCCTTCTGCACTTGCCAAAAGCAGGGTATACAGAATCCCGCTCCGGATGCGGAAATCCGAATCTGTCCGTATGCCGATTCTTGCAGCGATTTCATCTGCCATTTTAAAACCGATTCCATGGATATCTTCTGCAAGCTGATAAGGATTTTCTTTCATAATCTGATACAGCTTCATCCCATAGGTATCATATATTTTTATGGAAAGTGTATTGCTGATGCCGTACTGCTGTAAAAAAAGCATGGCTTCCCGCATCCCTTTTTTCTCTTCCATCTGCTCACTGATTTCCCTGGCAATCCTTTCACTGATTCCCTTGATTTCAATCAGCCTTTCCGGTTCTTCTTCTATGATGCGGAACGTATCTTCTTTAAATTTTTTCACGATTCGTTTCGCCAGTGCAGGACCTACCCCCTTAATGGCTCCGCTTCCCAGATATCTTTCCATACTGTCTGCATCACCGGGGGGTACGATTTTATAGGTATGTACTTTTATCTGGCTGCCATAAACCGCGTGGGAAACCTCTTCCCCTTCAATCAAAAGATTGTCTCCCTGGTCTATCTGTGTCATGGTTCCCACACAGGTTATTTCATCCCCGTCACTGATTAGTATAAATACGGTATAGCCGTTTTCCGGTTTCCGATAAATAATGTGGTCTACATATCCGGTTATTTCCATAATCATTTCCTTTTCAAAAAATGAACAACATTATATACATAAGAAAGCATCCTCCTTTTCCTCAGGATGCTTTTTGTACATAATGCTGTTCATCGTTTCTTTTAAATATATCTGATTTTTTACAGTCCGTAATTTCTTTTCATCTGCTCATACAAAGCCTGTGCAATTCCAAGTCCCTGTGTTTCGGTTGACTGTTTTGTTAATTCCTGCAAGGCAGTATCTTTAAAATAATCCACCAGGGTACTGTTACTTTCAGAAGAGCTTTCATCTTTAATAACAGTCTTTTCCATCTGCTTGAATACCTGCTCCATAAAATAAGCTTCAAACTGTTTACAGACATCAAGAAGCTCATCATCTGTGGCTTCGGAATAATCCTTAGAAACTGTATTCTGCAATTTCTGGGTACTGATATTATCTGTCTGCTGATTTAAATACTCTGTATAAATGTTGCTTAATCCTGAAATATCCATCTGCTTATCCTCATGTAAAAAAAATATCTTTTTTCAGCTTCATGCACTTATCATCTTTCATTATATCGTCACCGTCTGTTTCCGGTCAGACCCGGACATTACATGATTATCTCTTTAACTGGTTTGCCTGCTGTAACATTTCATCCGTGGTGGTGATAGCCTTGGAGTTCATTTCATAAGCTCTCTGTGCAATGATAAGGTTTACCATTTCATCTGCCACCTGTACACTGGAACCTTCCAGATATCCCTGTACCACACTGCTCTTTTGTACATTATTGCTGGTAGCTTCATTAATGGCTGCACCGCTTGCCGGAGAGACTGCATACATGGTGCTGTCGATTTTTTCCAGACCGGAGGGATTGGTAAACTGGAACAGTCCAATCTGAACCCCGATAGGCTGCATATTATTCTGTGCATCCGGATACAAAAGCCGGCCCTCGGAATCCAGCTCGATTTTGGATGCTGTATAATCTTCTCCCAGTACAATGGGATTTCCTGCGGTGTCAAGCACCGGAAGTCCGTCGGAATTTGCAAGCATCATGCCGTTTTGTGCCGTCGTAAATAAAAAGTTACCGTTTCTTGTATAATAAGTTTCTCCATCAACACCACGCAGTGCAAAGAATCCGTCACCGGAAATCGCATACGCGGTATTACTCTCGGATGCCATAAAGCTGCCCTGTTTAAACACAGAAGTAATTGCAGAATTACGCACCCCCAGTCCTACCTGTGCCCCCACCGGTTTATTCTCCCCGTTGGCTGTGGTTGTCTTGGTCTGTAATGTCTGGTAGAGCAGGGATTTAAACTCTGCCACCTCTGCTTTATATCCTGTGGTATTTACATTTGCCAGATTGTTGGCAATGGTATCTACATTGGTCTGCTGGGCATTCATACCGGTTGCCGCTGTCCATAATGATCTAACCATACTTACCTCCTGTCACTTCTCATCTGTCTTATATTTTACCTAACTGGTTTGCCGCAATCTCCAGACTGCTGTCATAGGTCTGTACAATTTTCTGATTGGTCTCATATGCCCGGGATACGGAAATCATTTCTACCATTTCCGATACCACCTGAATGTTGGACATTTCCTGGTAGCCGGACAGAGTCTGGTAATTGCCTGCCTTTTCCTTGAAACCATCCACTGTCTGGTAATAATTTTCCCCATAATGCTCAAGGTAATTATAATCTTCAAAGTCCGTAATCTCCAAAGTGGCAACCCTGGTATCATCCTGGTAAATATTACCCAGCTTGTCTATGGATGCCTCTTTCAGAGGGTCTAATCTGATTCTGCCCCCGGTTCCCAACACGTAGTCTCCGTCTTTGGTCACCAGATAACCGTCTTTATTTAGGGTAAAGCCTCCGTCTCTTGTATATTTGGTAGAGGTTTGTCCTGCTTTATTGGTAAATTCAATGGTAAAAAATCCACTGCCGGAAAGTGCAATGTCATAGGTGTTTCCGGTTTCCCTTAAAGACCCCTGACTGTAATCCGTATAATTCTCCCCAATCTTCACTCCCATGCTGATTCCGCCCAAAGGCTTTATCATGCCTGCTTCCGTGGTATCTTTAATCTTTAAGGCAAGAACCTCGTCAAATGCCTGGCTGGTAGCTCCTTCTTTTTTAAATCCTACTGTGGATGCGTTGGCTAAATTGTTGGTTAAAACATCCATTCTGTTCTGTTCATTAATCATGCCCGTATAGGCAGTATAAAGTCCTTTTACCATAGGTAATCTCCTGTTTCTTATTCCTCCCGGTAGCCGGATAAAAATTCTACATATTTTCCTGTTCCGATGGCTACTGCTGTCATGGGTTCTTCTGCTGTCATGGTATTGATACCTGTCTTGGAATAAATCAGTTCTTCCAGTCCTCTTAACAGACTTCCGCCTCCGGTCAGTACGATTCCCCTGTCCGCAATGTCCGCTGCCAGCTCCGGTGGTGTCTTTTCCAATACCGTATGAATCGCTTCCACAATCTGGGAAGTAATATCCTTTAATGCTTCTTCGGTTTCCTCAGAAGAAATCCGTACTGTTTTCGGAAGACCTGTCACAAGGTTTCTTCCCCTTACATCCAGAAAATCCGGTTCCGGTCTCTTAAATGCGGAACCAATCTTTATTTTAATATCTTCTGCGGTTCTTTCCCCAATCAGAAGGTTATGTTTCTTTCTCATATAACGGACAATGGCTTCGTCAAAATCATCCCCTGCCACTTTGATGGAAGCACTGACTACCGTTCCTCCCAGGGAAATAACGGCAATATCCGAGGTACCGCCCCCGATATCCACAATCATGTTGCCGCAGGGCTTTGAAATGTCGATTCCTGCCCCGATGGCTGCCGCAATAGGCTCTTCAATAATGGAAACGTCTCTTGCCCCTGCCTGATAGGTAGCATCCTCCACGGCCTTCTTTTCTACCTCCGTAACACCGCTTGGTACGCATACGGCAATCCTGGGTTTTCTTAAGGTTCTTCTGCCGATAGCCTTCTGGATAAAATATTTCATCATTTTCTCCGTTACGGTATAATCGGAAATAACACCCTGACGGAGCGGTCTGACTGCCACGATGTTGCCCGGTGTCCTTCCAAGCATCAGTCTTGCATCTTCACCGATTGCCTTAATCTTATTCGTATCTCTATCAAAAGCAACAACAGAGGGTTCTTTTAGGACTACTCCTTTTCCCCTGATATAAACTAAAATGCTGGCGGTTCCTAAATCAATTCCAATGTCTGTGTACTGCATCTTTCATGCCCCTTTCTTTTCCGGATAAAATTGTTTCAAATCTGACAATTTTCTTTTTCTATTATAAATTCCCAACTATCATTTGTAATCACGCAAATATACGCATACATTATAACTGAATTGTCACGATTTTAAAAGGGGGTTCACAAAAAGTTTATAAAGAAATCTTAAGTTTTTTTCTTACATTTCTTGACAAATCTGCACAAAAAAGCACGCAAACAAAATGAACTTTTGCTTCCATGCTTTTTTCATTCTTTATTTTTATCGGCTATTTTTACAGATACTTTACAGTCTGCCGGATTTTTATAAATAAAATCTTTTCTCCGGACAATAGAAATCGGTTTCCTTTACCGCTTCTTTCTATGTTCAGACCTTGCGGGAATCTCTTTCCAAAATCTTCTTAATATATTTTCCGGTATAAGAGCCGGGCACCTTAGCCACTTCCTCCGGGGTACCCTTTGCCACAACGAGTCCTCCCCTGTCACCGCCTTCCGGTCCCATGTCAATGATATAATCCGCAGTCTTAATGACATCCAGATTATGCTCAATTACCACCACGGTATTTCCGCCCTCGGTGAGACGGCGCAGAATTTCCGTAAGCTTATGCACATCCGCAAAATGAAGTCCGGTGGTGGGTTCATCCAGAATATAAATGGTATTTCCCGTACTTCGTTTGCCAAGCTCCGTGGCAAGCTTGATTCTCTGGGCTTCCCCGCCGGAAAGAGTCGTGGAGGGCTGCCCCAGTTTGACATAGGAAAGTCCTACATCATGGAGGGTTTCTATTTTACGGCGAATGGAAGGCATATTTTCGAAAAAGGGCAGGGCTTCTTCCACGGTCATATCCAGAACATCAAAAATACTTTTTCCTTTATACTTAACATCAAGCGTTTCCCTGTTATAGCGTTTTCCCTGGCAGACTTCACAGGGCACATATACATCCGGGAGAAAGTGCATTTCTATTTTGATGATTCCGTCTCCGCTGCAGGCTTCGCACCTGCCTCCCTTTACATTGAAGCTGAACCTTCCCTTACTGTAGCCTTTTGCCTTTGCGTCTGCCGTGGATGCAAACAGGTCACGAATCTGGTCAAACACTCCGGTGTAAGTAGCCGGATTGGAGCGGGGTGTTCTTCCAATGGGAGACTGGTCAATGTCAATCACCTTGTCCAGCTGCTCAGTTCCCTCTATCTTCTCATGTCTGCCTGCAATGCTTCTGGCACGATTTAACTTCTTTGCAAGAGATTTGTATAAAATCTCATTTACAAGGGAGCTTTTCCCGGAACCGGAGACTCCGGTAACACAAGTCATAACCCCCAGGGGAATTTCCACATCTATTTTTTTCAGATTGTTTTCCTGTGCCTTACATACTTTCAGCCATCCTGTGGGTGCTTTTCGGCACTCCGGAACCGGAATTTTCTTCTTACCGCTTAAATACTGTCCGGTTACGGATTCTTCCACCTGCATGATTTCTTCAGCAGTGCCTGTTGCCACTACCTGTCCTCCATGGCTTCCGGCACCGGGACCGATATCCACAATATAATCTGCCGCAAACATGGTATCTTCGTCATGCTCTACCACAATCAGGGTATTTCCCATGTCCCGAAGATTCTGCAGGGTGGCTAACAGCTTATCGTTGTCTCTCTGATGAAGCCCGATGCTTGGTTCATCCAGAATATAGCATACTCCCACAAGACCGGAGCCTATCTGGGTCGCCAGACGGATTCTCTGGGCTTCTCCGCCGGAAAGAGTTGCCGTAGCCCTTGCCAGGGATAAATAGTCCAGACCTACATCCATTAAAAAGCCCACTCTTGCCCTGATTTCTTTTAACACCTGTTTTCCAATCATCTGCTTTGTGGGAGACAGCTCCAGGTCATTTAAAAACTTTTGCAGATTTCCGATGGACAGATTGGTAATCTCATAGATATTTTTATCGCAGATGGTTACTGCCAGGGAAGAGCGTTTCAGACGCATTCCCTTACATTCTTTACAGGGAGTAATCCGCATAAAGGTTTCATACTCCTGCTTGGAGCTTTCGGAAAAGGTTTCCCGGTATTTTCTTTCCACATTTTTAACCAGTCCTTCAAAAGCAACCGGATAAACTCCTTCTCCCCGCTGTCCTTTATAATGCACCTTAACTTCTTTTCCGCCGGTTCCATGAATGAGTATCTCCTGAATCTTTTTCGGATATTTTTCAAAAGGAGTGTCCAAGTCAAATCCGTACTCCTGGCACAGGGCACGTAAAACGGCATTGGTAAAACTCTTTTTATCATTACAGGACTGCCATCCCATGACCACAATGGCACCTTCATTGATGCTTAAGGTTTTATCGGGAATCATCAGTTCTTCATCAAATTCCATTTTATATCCCAGTCCGAAGCAGCCCGGGCAGGCTCCGAAGGGATTGTTAAAGGAAAAGCTTCTTGGCTCAATTTCTTCCACACTGGTTCCGCAGTCGGGGCAGGAAAAGCTCTGGCTGAAGGTCAGGGTTTCCCCGCCTATGACATCCACCATCAGCAGTCCGTCAGTTAATTCCAAAACGTTTTCAATGGAGTCTGTCAGCCTCCTTTGAATATCCCCTCTTACCACCAGACGGTCCACGACTATTTCAATGTTGTGTTTGATATTTTTCTCTAATTTAATCTCTTCTTCCAGCTCATACATATTGCCGTCTATGCGAACCCGCACATAACCGCTTTTGCGGGCTTTCTCCAAAACCTTGACGTGCTCTCCCTTTCTTCCACGCACCACGGGGGCAAGCAGCTGCAATCTGGTTCCTTCCGGCATGCTTACGATATGGTCCACCATCTGGTCTACGGACTGTCTGGCAATTTCTTTGCCGCAGTCCGGGCAATGGGGCGTTCCGATTCTGGCATACAAAAGCCGGAAATAGTCGTATATTTCCGTTACCGTACCTACCGTGGAACGGGGGTTTCTGTTGGTGGATTTCTGGTCAATGGAAATTGCCGGGGACAGTCCTTCTATCTTCTCCACATTGGGCTTTTCCATCTGTCCTAAAAACTGTCTTGCATAAGAAGAAATGGACTCCATATATCTTCGCTGGCCTTCTGCATAAATGGTATCAAAAGCCAGGGAAGACTTTCCGGAACCCGACAGCCCTGTCAGAACCACAAATTCGTTTCTTGGAATATCCACATCAATTCCCTTTAAATTATGCTCATTTGCTCCCCGGATTTTAATGTATTCTTTCCGGGGAAGCATTTTCTTAAATTCTTCCATATTTGCTCCGCTTTCGTTTTTATTATAACTTTTATAGTATAACATGTTCTGAATTCTAAAAGTTATTCTTTCTTAAAAAAGTTGTATCTTTAGCTTTTTACAGTATCATGACAGCCCTCTTTATTTTCCGCCTGTAATTTCCTGTAAATTCTTTTTCAGCTCTATCATCTGGTCACGCAGGAATGCGGCTGTTTCGAAATCCAGATCGGCGGCGGCTTTCCGCATCTTCTTTTCTACCGATGCAATCAGCTTTTCCAGTTCTTTTTTGTCCATGGATTCCGGGTCTTTGGCAAAGGTTACTTCTTCCTTTGCAATCTCTTTTGAAATACGGATTAAATCCCGCACTGCTTTTTTAATGGTCTGGGGCGTAATGTTATGCTCTTCATTATATTTCTGCTGCAAGATACGGCGGCGGCCTGTCTCCTCTATGGCAGTTTTCATGGAGTCGGTCATATTGTCCGCATACATGATTACATGTCCTTCGGCATTCCGGGCGGCACGACCTATGGTCTGAATCAGAGAGGTTGCCGAACGAAGGAAGCCTTCCTTATCTGCATCCAGAATGGCTACCAGGGAAATCTCCGGAATGTCCAGTCCCTCTCTCAGCAGATTAATTCCTACCAGTACATCAAATACATCCAGACGCATATCGCGGATAATCTGTGCCCTCTCCAGTGTATCTATATCCGAATGCAGGTATTTTACGCGAATGCCAACTTCCTTCATATAATCCGTCAAATCCTCTGCCATCCGTTTGGTCAGTGTAGTCACCAGTATCTTGTTATGCCTTTCAATCTCTTTTTTTACCTCAGAAATCAAATCATCAATCTGTCCTTCTACCGGCCGCACATCAATCTGCGGGTCTAAAAGTCCGGTAGGGCGGATAATCTGTTCTGTCCTTAAAAGCTCATGTTCTGCTTCATAGTCGGAAGGAGTAGCCGACACAAACATCATCTGGTCAATTTTTTGTTCAAATTCCCCAAAATTCAGGGGCCGGTTATCCAGTGCCGAAGGCAGTCGAAAGCCATATTCCACCAGAGTGTTTTTTCGGGAACGGTCTCCGGCATACATTCCTCTCACCTGCGGAATCGTAATGTGGGATTCATCCACAATAATCAGATAATCATCCCCGAAGAAATCCATCAGACAATACGGGGTTGCCCCCTCTTCCAGTCCGTTCATATGTCTGGAATAATTCTCAATACCGGAACAAAATCCGGTTTCCCGAAGCATTTCCACGTCAAAATTAGTCCGTTCCGAAATTCGCTGGGCTTCAATCAGCTTGTCTTCCCCTTTAAAAAAACGAACCCGCTCTTCACATTCCTTCTCAATGGCTTCACACGCCTTGTTAATTTTTGCCTGTGGAATAACATAGTGGGAAGCAGGGAAAATCGCTATATGCTCCAGTGTGGTATGAATCTTTCCAGTCAAAGGGTCTACCTGTGTAATACGGTCTATCTCATCTCCGAAAAATTCTACACGGATCAGATAATCACCACCCTGGGCGGGGTATATTTCCACCACATCCCCATGTACCCGAAAACAGCCTCTTCCCAAATCCAAATCATTCCGGTTATATTGAATGGCTATCAGTTCCCTTAACACCTGATCCCGGTCCTTGATCTGTCCCGGTCTTAAGGACACTATCATTCCCTGATATTCCTCCGGGCTTCCGATACCATATATGCAGGACACACTGGCTACCACAATCACGTCTTTTCTCTCTGACAGGGAAGCCGTAGCCGACAGACGCAGTTTATCTATCTCTTCATTAATGGCAGAATCCTTGGCAATATAAGTGTCCGAAGAGGGAATATAAGCCTCCGGCTGATAATAATCATAATAGCTCACAAAATACTCTACTGCATTTTCAGGGAAAAATTCCTTAAACTCAGAGTACAACTGCCCTGCGAGGGTTTTGTTATGAGCAATGATCAAGGTCGGCTTATTCAGAACCGCTATCACATTCGCCATCGTAAAGGTCTTGCCCGAACCCGTAACCCCAAGGAGCGTCTGGAATTGATTGCCTTTTTTAAAGCCCTCTACAAGTTCTTGAATCGCCTGCGGCTGGTCACCTGTAGGGGCAAATTCACTGTGTAATTTAAACTCCATTTTCATTTCCTCTTTCTAAATCTGATGTGATATTCAGAGCCATACACATCAATCCGAACACAAAAATAGACAAATTATACGTTTATTATGTCGTAGCTCATCTTCTTTTATGCTACTACAAAACGGATAATTTGTCTATACCGCATCAGAACATTTGTTCCTATTTATTTCACTTGTTCTGCACGCAGTCTTTGTTTTTCCTCAAGCATAGGAAGTAAATCGTCAAGTATTAACTTCCTTGCTCGTTCCTTCTTCTCTATTAACTCCTGCTGTGCCTTTCCCCACTCCACTGCTTCTT
>CAZDAT010000010.1:0-21429 GCA_964503695.1 uncultured Lachnospiraceae bacterium | reverse complement strand
GGCGAAGGTATTGAAAAGAAACAGGAAAACTTTGCTGAAGAAGTAGCAGCACAGATGAATGCATAATTTTTTGCTGTCAGTTTTAGAAAGAACTAATTCTAAAGTATCAACTTACACAGGTATTATATGATTATAAAGAGAGTGACTATATTATTTAATGTAGTTGCTCTTTTTGTTTTATTTATCTTTTTTACAACGAATTTTTATGATATCATATTTTAAAGTCAAAAATTTCTCGAATTATTTCTGTTATGAAAAATAGCATGGGGAATAAACTTTAAATTTAGAGCAGGAATTTATGAAAACTTTTAAAGACTCTATTGTTGGGAGATATTAATAAAAATGTACAGAGTATTATTTGTAGAAGATGAATTATTAGTCAGATTGGGAATACAAAATTCTATTTCCTGGGAAAATTATCAGATGCAGATAGCCGGAGTGGCGGAAAATGGTGAAAAAGCATGTCAGTTATTTCATGAAATAAAGCCGGATGTGCTGATTACCGATTTGCAAATGGAAGGAATGGATGGAGTAGAATTAATAAGATATGTCAGGGAACACGATAAAGAATGTGCCATAGTTGTGATTTCCTGTGTAAACGACTTTGAAACATTACGAAAATTGATACCATATAATATCAATGCTTATGTTTTAAAAGCCAGTATCAGTATTGATGAAGTGTGTGGAACTCTGGAGCAGGTGCGTGAATATCTTTTGAAAATCGGGAGAATGCCGGAAGAATCAGCAAACTTTTCTGTAAAGACGGAAGAAAAGCTTTCCAGATATTTATGCGGGGGGGGTATTGACTATCACGAACCGGAAGAGGTGGAAAATTTAAATTATATGTTTTTGTTCCGGCTGGCGGAAACAGAAAAAGATAAAATTAATATGCTTGCAATGAATTTTATCTATGAGCTTGTGAAACGTCAGATGCCGGGGAATCTTCTGATTCCATTGAAAGAAAAAGAATTTTGTATTTTTTGTGAAAACTGGAATGGGGATTTGGAAGAAAATATAAGGAAGATAAATCGTTCCATTGAAGAATTTTTAGGGATAAGATTTGAAAATATTTGCAGTAAACGTAAAGAAAGAGAAAGTTTAAAGGAGTGGTTTGAACGTACATATACGCAGGAACAAAATAAATATCATGATGCAGGCAGTAAAAAAACATTGATTCAGAAGTCAGTCATATATATACAGGAGCATTATATGGAAGATTTGAGCCTGTCGGATATTTCGAAGGTTGTGGGTCTTTCAGAAAATTATTTTTCACATTTATTTAAAAAAGAGACCGGAAAAAATTATGTGGAATATTTGAATGAAATCCGTCTGAAAGAAGTTATGAATGATTTGAAAAACAGTGATGATAAAATATTGGTTATTGCACAGAGGCATGGATTTCAGAATCTGGAATATTTCTCAAGGTTTTTCAAGCGGCAGACAGGAGAATCACCGGCAAAATGGAGAAAGATGAATCAATGAAGCGAATGGATTTAAGACAAAAGCTTCTGGTATCAATATTGGGAAGCTTTATTATCATTATGTGCATGTTTTTTGGAAGCATGTACTATTATTTTATAGATAAGATTGAAAAGAGTAATGAAAAGGTTGTTTTTATGACTTTTGAGCAGGCAGAAAAAGAACTTGCAACCATTCTTAAAAATGTTTCAACCTGTATGGATAAATATGCCACAGATGAAGCCATACTGCGGTTTGGCTATGAATATCCCGTCAGTGATATAGAAAAAAGTCGTCTTATGATGACTTTAACATGGTATTTTTCCAGGGAAATGAAAAACAATCCTCAAATTGCAGGAATTGGTATATTAAGGGGGGATGGTGATGCCATCGTGTCGCTGTCTTCGGAAAAAAACAGAACCGGAAACGTAGCAATTAAAGGAAAAGTTTCGGAAGTCCTGTCAGAGAGTAAAGAAAATTATCCCTTTACCATCTGGGTTCCCGGCTGGGAATTGGAACTGGATGATTCAACACCTATTGGATTAATGACGCAGGAACCATCCCTGATTGGAATCAAGGCAATGGGAAAAAGTGATAACATATATGATGAATTTTTCCTTTTTACGCAAATAAGGGAAAGTGATATAAGAAGTACCTATGAATTGGTGACTTTTAATGGCAGTATGGCTGTTCTGGCTGATGAAGATGGAGAAATTATTTCTAATATAGGGGTAAACTGTCTGGGCGAGCAGTATTTTGCAAAAGAGAACATGCAGAATATTGAATATGAGCTGGGATTTTATAACTGGAAATTGTACAATATGATTCCAAAAGAGGAATATATGCGGGATATCAATGATATTCGTAATTTTGGAATTATAGTGATTGCGGTAAGTATGGGAATCACTGTAATTGTCGCTATTATCTGGAGCAGGAAATATACAAGGCCTATTGAGCTTCTTACGGAAAATATGGAAAAGGTGAAGAAACAGGAGTTTGATATCCAAAAACCCCAAAAACTTGGCTGGGAGGAGTTAGACCAGCTAAACGAAGAATTTTATTTTGTAGCCCAGAGTATTGAGCAATATATTGAACGTTTGAAAAAAGCGGAACATGAAAAAGCAGAAGAGGAGCTTTTAGCACTTCAATATCAGATGAATCCGCATTTTCTGCTGAACTCTTTAAATTCCATAAGATGGATGGCAATGATGACAAATAATACGATTGTAGCGGACACACTGGTTACATTAAGCCGGATTATTACACCGATGCTGAGAAATCCGAGTTTAACATGGAAGGTATTCAATGAAATTGAATTTCTGGAAAATTATACTTTGATGATGAGACTGCGTTATGGACATGACATGGAATATTGTATGTCTTGTCCGAAAGAACTCTATGAGAAAGAATTTCCCCGATTTATTTTACAGCCTCTGATTGAAAATTGTTTTGTGCATGGAAGTAAATCCGGGGAATCGCGTACGGTAGATGTAAGGATAGATTGTAACGGAGATGGATATATCGAAGTGGATGTGATAAACAGTGGAGTATTCTTAACAGAAGAAGAACTGAAAAATATTTATAAGAAAATGCAGACTTCAGAGAGAGCAGCGGCAAATATAGGACTTGCAAATGTAAACAAAAGACTTACCCTGCTATATGGAAATCTCGGGCATATTGATGTGAAAACTGATGACAGATTAGGATTCATTGTGCATATTTCATTCCCGGATGAGTATAAAACCTGTAATGAGGAAAAATAATGCTTAAAATTGACTTATTTTACGATGAAAAAATCAAAAGTAAAATAAGTCAGTTTTTTTTATGGGAATTTAAAGAAAAGCCAAAAAAAGTTTAAATTCAAAAAAGAATAGTACATTTATCTTTAAAAATCCGCAAGTTATAATTATTTTACACTTAGAAAAGAGAAGGAGGAAATTAAATATGATGGCAAAAAAAATAACAGCGTTGCTTTGTGCCGGTGTATTGAGTGTAATCAGTCTGGCGGGGTGCGGAACAAAGGATGCCGGAAGTGCAAAAAACGATGGAACAGAAAGTCCGGATGACCTTTCAGAGCATGTGGAGATTTCAATCGGGGGACTTAGTTTATCTGATTCTTCATCCATGACATGGCCAACGGAAATTGTCTCTGAGCTTGAAGAAAAATTTAACTGTACGATTGTAATAAAGGCTTATGACCAGGAAAGTCTGAATCTGGATTTATCCGGAGGAAATACCTGTGATATTGTACAGATTTCTGACGAAAATGTTGAAGGGGTTTTAAAAGGAAATCATGCGGTAGACCTTATGGATTATCAGGATATTGCAACGAATATTTTTTCTGATGAAATGGAACACAGAAATATCATTATGCAGAATTTTAAAAGCGATGACAGTAATGGACAATATTTTGTAACTACACATGTAAATTCAGAAAATGTTGAAATGAATTATGGAGCTTTGCTTAATTATGGATATGTTGTCCGCTGGGATTTGTATAAAGCAATCGGATGTCCGGAAATTAACAATGATGATGATTATATTGCAGCATTAAAAGCCATGAAGGAAATTTATCCCAAGACAGAGGATGGGGCAGAAACCTATGCAATGAGTGCCTACAATGATAATAATCTTCATACATATTTCTTTAAAGGCTGCCTGGCAGAAGGTTATGTTAATCTGGAAGAAGGTATGTATGTCCAGGATGTGCAGACTAACGAACTGGTATCTGATATCTATGACAGAAATGAAGATGTAAAAACACCATTCTGGTCAGGTGTAGAATTTTATAACAAGCTTTACAGAGAGGGACTGTTAGACCCGGATAACTTTATTACACAAGAAGAAGATTTAACAGAAAAATATACAAAAGGTCAGTATCTTGGTGGTACCGTAAACTGGAATTTTGGAACTTATAATACAAACAATCTGGGTACTGATAAAGAGTATATCATTCTTCCATCCAAAATGGGCTGGACAAATGAGCCTAACAGAGCAGGCTGGACCGGTAAGTTTTATTTTGTATCATCTCATTCAGAGAACATTGAAAGAGCCATTATGGTACTGGATTATTTACAGAGTGGAGAATTTTCAAGAGATATAGAATCCGGTATTGAAGGTCGCTGGGTAACTGGTGAAGATGGCACTCCGTATATTACCGAAGATACTATTGACATGAAAACAAATGCAGAACGTATAGACGAATGGAAAGAAAGCGGAATCGGTGTTTTAGATGACCTTGCAGGCTGCGGTTATAACAACATTTTATCTGATGGAGGAATGGTAAAGCTTTGGAATGACGAAGAGGTAATGGCAAAGAGCCTTACAGCGGCAGAACAGGAATTTTGTGAAACATTTGACATTACACTTCCAAGTGACCTGTTAAAGAACCGGATTGAAGAAGGAACCTGTATTGATTTGCGTGGAGCCAACTCTACCATTCGTATGTGTCTTGAGACAGCACCGAAAAACATTACGCGTATTGACAGTAACTGTGTTGAGATTACCATGACTGCACTGCCGGGTCTCGTTATGGCAGAAACAGATGAAGCATTTGCAGAAGCAAAAGAGAATTTATTACAGCAGTTAGAGGAGGCAAGTGTTGCAGAATCCGTTGAATGGTGGATGGCGGCATGGGAAACTTCTAAAACAGAGGTAGAACGATTAACCGGAAAATAAAGACAGGAGGAGCAGAAGGTATGAATCGGAAAAAAGCATTAGTGGTCAGATCGAAAAAGGATTATAAGCTGCTCTGGATGGCAATGCCCTTTATTGTTATAGTATTTTTATTCAGTTATGTTCCTATTTTTGGGTGGATTTATTCAATTTTTGATTATGTACCGGGAGTAAGCCTTTTTGATTGCGATTTTGTAGGGTTAGAATACTATAAACTGATTTTAAAAGATGCAAATGTTCTTCGTGCATTAAAAAATACGTTTATATTTGCAGGTATAAGTATTTGCCTTACACCTTTGCCAATGCTTCTTGCAATTTTACTCAATGAGATTAGATGTGAACCCATAAAAAGATTTGTACAGACATTTACTACTTTACCCAATTTTATCAGCTGGGTCATCATTTTTTCATTAGCAACAGCATTATTTGCTTCTGACGGAGTGGTAACAGAGCTTTTGACAAAGATAGGTCTGGGGGATGGCTCCAATACTCTGCTTGGTTCAGGCGATGCCGTATACTGGTTTCAAACCATGTTAATGCAATGGAAAACGTTAGGGTGGAATTCTATTATTTATATGGCGGCAATTGCAGGAATTGACCAGGAGCAGTATGAGGCTGCCAGGGTGGATGGTGCAGGACATTTTCGCTGTGCACTGCATGTTACCATTCCGGCTATGATGGAAACCTTTATCGTATTACTTATTCTGAATGTAGGTAATTTCTTAAATACCGGATATGAGCAGTATATGTTATTTAAAAATTCACTGACTGCAACCAATATTGAGGTTCTGGATTTGTATACTTACCGGATTGGTCTTCAGAACATGGATTATTCCTATGGTGTTGCCGTTAGTGTTATAAAGTCTGTGGTAAGTATTACACTGGTCATTGTTGCAAATAAAATTGCAAAGAAGGTAAGAGGTAAGTCTGTTATTTAGGAGGATAATATGAATAAAAAGAAAATAAAAACTTCAACATCCAGGAAAGCCTTCTTAGTGTTTGATTATGCCCTGCTGATTCTGCTTGCTTTGGTTTGTATTTATCCTTTCTGGTATGTATTGTGTTATTCATTTAGTGATACATTGGCAGCTTCGATAAATCCGCCAATGCTGCTTCCAAGGGGTTTTACATTAAGTAATTATAAAGAAATTCTTACACTGAAGGGATTTTTTCCGGCATTAGGGATGTCAGTGCTCAGAACTGTTGTAGGTACTTTTTTATCAGTATTTTGTTGTTCTTTTCTGGCATATCTTTTTACAAAAGAGAAAATGCCGGGGAGAAAATTCCTGTATCGGTTTGTGGTATTTACCATGTATATCAGCGGAGGAATGATTGCTACCTATATTGTAATGAAATCCTACGGATTGCTGAATTCTTTCTGGGTGTATATTTTCCCATCCATGATATCAGCATATAATATGATTCTGATTAAAACTTATATTGAACAGCTTCCACCGGAGCTGGAAGAATCTGCCAGTCTTGACGGAGCAGGATATCTTACCTGTTTTTTCAGAATCGTGCTTCCGCTTTGCAAACCGATTATTGCAACCGTGGTTGTATTTGTAGCGGTAGGCCAGTGGAATTCCTGGTTTGATAACCATATTTATACAAGGGGAAATGAATCATTGACAACATTGCAGTATTTGTTATACAACTATCTGAATGAAGCTCAAAGAATTGCAGAGCAATTAAAAAATGCTTCCAGTGGTGCAGACATGTCAAATGTAATGGCATCCCTTTCGCCCAAAGGAATCCGGATGACCATAACGGTGCTTGCATCCCTCCCTATATTTGCAGTTTATCCTTTTATGCAGAAATATTTTTCAAAGGGAATCATGATTGGAGCTGTAAAAGGTTAAATAAAACAAAAAAATATGGACAAAGCAAAAAGCAACTCCTCCGGTAACGATGAAAGCTACCGGAGGAGTTGTTTGTAAATTTAAGATTTTGTAAGAATTATGAAGAGCATGAAAAATACCGGCAGCAGCCGGATATGTATTTGACAAAACTGTCACATTAGCTTACCATAAAGAACAACAGGAAAATGAAGTCAGGGGACAAAAGAGAAAATGAAGGTATTAGGGAACAGTAATTGCATCATGCATATCATCAGCAATATGTTAAGGTTGCAGAATCCAAAGCTTTTAGACCATGGCAGCAGGGTGGGGTATCTTGCGGCTAAAATGCTGGAGATAAATAAAGCCACCGCACAGGAGGTTCTGGAAGGATATCTTTTAGGGGTACTGCATGATGTGGGTGCATATAAAACGGAAGAAATTGATAAGCTGACCCGTCTGGAAACCGGAAATGTCCATGAGCATACTATTTATGGGTATCTGATACTTAAGCTGTCGGAAGTCATGGAGGATAAGATTGATACCATTTTATACCATCATACCCCATGGAAACAGCTTCAAAAAATAAAAACCGATAATGCCAGGCTGGCAAATATCCTGTTTCTTGCAGACCGGGCAGAAATTTATTTAAGAAATAATCAGTGTTTTATAAAAGAAGGTGTTCTGGAAAATATGGATTGTTTTTCAGAAGAGAATATAGAATTATTCTGGAGGGCGGATGAAGCCTGCTCTTTGCAGAAAAGATTGTTAGACGGCAGTTACATTAATGCTACGGAAAGGTATCTTTACAGGGCAGAATTTTCGGAAGAAGAGCTTAAAAAAATGATTCGTATGGCAGCACTTTTGATTGATTTTCGAAGCGAAAGCACCGTAACCCATACGATTACCATGGTAAGTGCTGCTGTTGTCCTTGGAAAAATTCATAATCTTGAAAAACAGCAGCTGGATGAAATCTATATGGGAGCCTATGTCCATGATTTGGGAAAAGTCGGGATTCCTACAGAAATACTGGAAAAGCCGGGGAAACTGACAACAGATGAAATGGAAGTCATGAAAACCCATATTCTTCTTACGGGAAAAATCATCAATGGCCATGTAAACGATACTGTTTATAAAATAGCCATGCGGCATCATGAAAAACTGGATGGAACAGGATATCCTTATGGAATTAAGGAAGAGGAGATGACCCTGTCAGAAAAAATTGTGGCAGTGGCAGACATTTACAGTGCATTGACAAGAAAGAGAAGTTATAAAGAGAGCTTTTCCAAAGAAAAAGTCGTTTCCATTATGAGCCGGATGGCAGAAGAGAGACAGATTTCCAAAGAAGTAGTGGAGAGCTTAATCATGAATTATGAGAAAATTGAAAGCCAGGTAGAAGAAGAATGCCGGGAATGGATAGATAATTATGAGAAAATGAAGGAAGAATATAATATACTTCATAAAATCATTATGGCATAATAAATTTAATAAATTCTTAAGCTTTTTTCTAAATGGTCTTAAGAAACATAAGGTATAGTGTCTGAAAATAAAGGGGATATTCTTTTTTTAGATAATACCGGAAAGGAAGAAGAATGAACAGTAAAGTAGTAGATAAATTTTTAAAGTATATAAAGGTGGATACAAGGTCGGATGAAAATTCCGCTTCTTTTCCCAGTACAGAGAAACAAAAGAAGCTTGGAAGGCTTCTTTATGAAGAACTGTGTGAAATGGGAATTTCCGATGCTTATTTTGATGAAACGTATGGGTATGTCTATGGAAAGATTCCGGCAAATGACGGCGGAGAGAGTACAAAGACCATTGCTTTTATCGCACATATGGACACGGCACCGGATATTTCCGGAGAAAATGTGAATCCTAAATTTGTGGAAAATTATCAGGGACAGGATATTGTGTTAAATGAAGAACTGGGGCTGGTTCTTTCCGGTAAAAAATTCCCAGAATTAAAAGATTATATAGGAAAGACCCTGATTACCACAGACGGCACCACGCTTCTGGGAGCAGACGATAAGGCAGGGGTGGCAGAGATTATGACCATGGCGGAATATTTACTTAGCCATCCCCAGATAAAGCATGGAACAATAGCTGTCTGCTTTACACCGGATGAAGAGGTGGGAGCCGGAGTGGACTATATTGATTTAAAACGTCTGGGTGCAGACTATGGTTATACGGTAGACGGCGGAGCCCTGGGCGAGATTGAATATGAGAATTTTAATGCGGCATCAGCCGTTATCGACGTGTGCGGGGTGAATGTTCATCCGGGCGAAGCGAAAAATAAGATGAAAAATGCCGCACTCATTGCCATGGAATTTGAAAGGATGCTGCCAGGGAATGAGAAACCGGAGTATACCTGCGGGTATGAAGGCTTTTATCATCTGACAGATATGTCGGGAAATGAAGAAAGTGCAAGATTACAGTATATTATCCGAGACCATGACAGAGAACAGTTTGAAAAGAAAAAAAACTATCTTGAAAAGACAGCCCTGTTTTTGAATC
Organism: uncultured Lachnospiraceae bacterium; assembly: GCA_964503695.1. GTDB lineage: Bacteria > Bacillota > Clostridia > Lachnospirales > Lachnospiraceae > SFDP01. The sequence goes on along the minus strand of CAZDAT010000010.1, from coordinate 11,947 downwards.
AGAAATATGGAGAAAAGACGGTAAATCTTACCTTAAAGGATTCTTATTATAATATGAAGGAAAAGATAGAGCCGGAATATTTCTTTCTGGTGGAATATGCCGCAAAGTGCATGGAAGAATTAGGGGTATCCCCCCGGATTCAGCCCATTCGCGGTGGTACTGACGGGGCAAGATTATCCTATATGGGTCTGCCCTGCCCGAATCTTTGTGCCGGAGGACATAATTTCCATGGAAGATATGAATATGTATGTGTAGAATCCATGGAGAAAATTACAGAACTTTTAATAAAACTTGCCGCACAAAAATATTTATAGGAAAAAGAGTTATACTATAAATAACCCCTTATGGTTTTAAAATTTATGATATGAAGGAGATTATGGAAAATGAAAAAAAGATGTCTGGTTTTTCTTTTGGGACTGGCACTGTCGGCAAATCTGATTGCCTGCGGATGCGGTACCACAAATAAGGAAGAAGATACTGCTATTGGTGAGGAAAATAATGCCGAAGAAATCCCGGATGATTTGTTAAACCAGCCGGCAGAGGTTGGCGAAGGACCTGTCAGGGATGATGCCATGGGCGTGGAAGAAGGCAGTGAAGGAGGAGAAAATGTATCAGGGGAAACGGTAGGAGCAGTATTATCCCAGCAGTTTCATGCCTTACTTGAAGAAAATAAGGAAATGACACCACAGGAAATTGCGGAAGCAGTAATCCAGAATCCGCAGATTCAGTTTGCAGGAGATACGGCAGAAGTGGAAGAAGGACTTCTGACAGGCTTTGGCAATGCTGAGATTACCGGATTTGATACCGGAGTAATGTTTGCACCTATCATTGGTTCGATTCCTTTTGTAGGCTATGTATTTTCACTGGATGAAACAGCGGATGCAGACAGCTTTGTGAAGCTGCTGGAAGAAAATGCAAATCCCAGATGGAATGTATGTACGGAAGCAGAGGAAACTGTGATTGAAACTTCTGAGAATATGGTATTTTTCTTAATGTGTCCGTCTCAGTTTGAATAAAGAAAAGCAAAAAGGGATTGCACCATGGCAGTCCTTTTTTCGTATGGAGGAAGAGTATGCTGTTTTCAAGCATTTCATTTTTATATTATTTTTTCCCGGTGGTGCTTCTGGCATATTTTCTTGTGCCGGATAAACTGAAAAATCTTACCTTGTTTCTGGCAAGTCTGGTTTTTTATGGCTGGGGAGAGCCAAAGTATGTTTTTTTGATGCTTTTTATGATTCTTTTAGGATTCATCCTTGGGATTCTTATCGAAAAGTATCAGAATCAAAGATTAGGCGGCTTTTTTTTAGCCCTTGCAGTTTTTCTGGATATTGCGGTTCTGGGATATTTTAAATATGCAGATTTTTTTATCGAGAATTTTAACCGCGTGACCGGATTAGAGGTTCCTTTCTTAAAGATTGCACTTCCCATTGGAATCAGTTTTTATCTGTTTCAGATTTTAAGCTACAACATTGATGTATACAAAAAAGAGGTAAAGGCTCAGAGAAACATCCTGCTTCTTGCAACTTATGTTTCCATGTTTCCCCAACTGATTGCAGGACCCATTGTACGTTATGTGGATGTGGAAAAACAATTAACGAAAAGAAATCACAGCATGGAGCTGGTTGCAGAGGGTATCAGAAGATTCATGTGCGGGCTGGCAAAAAAAGTACTGATAGCCAATATACTGGGAGAATGCTGTACTGCATTTAAAGAATCGCAGGAGAAAAGTGTTTTGTTTTTCTGGCTGTATGGAATCGGATTTATGCTTCATATTTATTACGATTTTTCCGGATATAGCGATATGGCAATCGGACTGGGAAAAATCTTTGGTTTTCAGTTTGTGGAAAATTTCAATTACCCGTATATTTCAAAGAGTGTGACTGAGTTCTGGAGACGATGGCATATTTCCCTTGGGTCATGGTTTCGTGATTATGTCTATATTCCCCTGGGAGGAAACAGGGTATCCGGTGTACACTGGGTTTTTAATATTTTTGTAGTGTGGTTTCTTACCGGATTCTGGCATGGGGCGGCATGGAATTTTATTGTCTGGGGACTATATTTTGTTCTCTTTTTACTGGTGGAAAAATTCTGGCTTATGCCGTATCTGGAAAAGACGAAGGTCTTAAATCATATATATGTCCTGTTTTTTATTATGGTTAGTTTCATCATATTTGATGCCACAGGCTTAAAAGAAGCAGGAGAAAATATTTTAGGATTATTTGGTATTGGTGCTGATGCTTTCTTTTCCAAAGAAAGTCTGTATTATTTAAGAAGTTATGGATTATCTTATGTGATTGCTTTTTTTGGTGCAACACCGTTTCCCAAAATGGGATATGAAAAAATACAGAAAAATCAGAGGCTGAGTAATGTCTTTATGATAGGAGAGCCGGTTCTGCTTGTGGGGGTGCTGCTTGTGATAACTGCATTTTTGGTAGACGGCTCTTTTAATCCGTTTTTGTATTTCAGATTTTAAATATGGCAGGAAAATGAAAAGAAGGAGGATAACATGGAACAAGAAAGAGAGACGCAGAGAAGGAGAAGCTTTATTCTTGTAATAACAATGGCAGTGGTGCTTTTTTCTTTGTCTTTTCTGTCCTGGATAAAGGAAGACAATCAATTTTCGGAAAGTGAACGCAGGGTTCTTGCCGCGTTTCCTAAGGTTACAGGAGAATGGATATGGAACGGAGAGTTTAAAAAAGAGTTTGAAGAGTATTGCCCGGACCAGTTTCCTTTTAGGGATTCTTTCAGAAGCCTTAAGGCAATCACAAATTATTATGTTTTAGGAAAGAAGGACAATAACGGCATTTATAAGGCAGAAGGGTATCTGTCGAAAATCGAATATCCCCTGAATATAAATATGCTGGAAAATGCGGCTGCCAGAATGGAAAATATCTATGACAGATATCTGAAAGAAAAGAAAAGCAGGTGTTATTTTGTTCCGGTGGCAGATAAAAATCTGTTTTTGGCAGAACAAAACGGATATTTATGTATGGATTATGATGCTTTATTTTCGTTTTTTAAGGAACGGATAACTTTTGCCGAATATGTGGATATTACACCTTTTTTAAGTCTGGAGGATTATTATAAAACCGATACCCACTGGCGACAGGAAAAAATCGTGGATATTGCGGAATATTTAAAAATAAGGTTAGACCAAAACCAGCAGCCGGACACAGAGGATATAAAACAAAAGGGGAAAGAAGCAAAAAAAAATTATTCGCTGGAAGAATTGGAAACGCCTTTTTTTGGTGTTTACCATGGACAGTCAGCTCTCCCCATGGAGCCGGAAACCATATACTATTTAAACAGTGAGGTGTTAGAAAACTGTACCGTTACTTCTTATGATACCGGGGCAGCCAGGGAGAGTGCCATATACACCCTTGAAAAAGCCGGGGGAAAGGATGCTTATGAGATATTTCTTTCGGGTGCCAATGCTCTTTTGGTGATTGAAAATGAAATGGCTGAAGAGGAAAAGGAACTATTGGTATTCAGGGATTCTTTTGGCAGCAGTCTGGTTCCTTTACTGGTGGATGCCTATTCGAAAATTACGGTTATTGATACCCGTTATGTAAAGAGTGATGTTTTGGGAAAATTTATTGATTTTCATGGACAGGATGTATTGTTTCTGTATAGTACACTGATTTTAAATGACAGTCTGGCATTAAGGTAAATTAAATGTGGATTTTATTTTCTTGTTGTTTCATTAGAATGGGGGAAAGCTTGACATTTATCTTGCCAAGTAGCATGACAAAATGGTATACTACAAGAGTAAAAGAATCAAAGCAGGGGTGAACTAGGTGGAAAACAATCGCAGAAAGACTGTTCAGCGTTTAAAAAAGCTGATTGTTACAGTGACCATCGTACTTTTGGTTGCTCCTTCCATATTTTGCATTGTTCTGGCGGTGAAGGTGGGAAAACTGGAACGTCAGATTCAGCAGTTAAAAGAAAATTCTTCCAAGAGTCTGGAAATCATCTGGGATGACAATAACCAGCCCAGGGCGGAAAGCCGGAAAAGTTATGAAAAAAAGGAGTCCGGGGACATAGATAAGGAAGAGCAGGTGACGGAGGAAAATCTCCGGAAAGTATACCTTACCTTTGATGACGGACCAAGTGTATATACAAAAGAGATTCTGGAAATTTTAAAGAGCTATGATGTGCAGGCTACTTTTTTTGTGACCGGTATGAATGTACCCATGTATGATAAATATTTACAGCAGATTGTCAACGAAGGGCATTCTCTTGGGATTCATACATATAGTCATGTGTATAAGGATATATATGCATCCCTGGAAGCATTTCAGAACGATTATAATAAAATGAAGGATTATATTTACCAGTGTACCGGCACGGAGACGAAGCTATACAGGTTTCCGGGAGGAAGTGCCAATACTATAGTTGCAGACAGGACAAGACAGGAGATTTTAAAGTGGCTGGAAGAAGAAGAGGTTGTGTATTTTGACTGGAATGTATCGGCAAAGGATGCAGAAAACCAGACACTTTCGGCAGAGGAGATTGCGGAGAACTGTATTGAAGGGGTAAAAAAATGTAATACTGCCATCGTACTGCTTCATGACGGGGCAGGGAAAAAAAGTACGGTAGAGGCACTGCCTCTTATCATAGAAGGTATTAATGAGCTGGATGATACCATATTGTTGCCAATGGATACGGAAACAGTAAAGTTACAGCAAGTAAAGACAACAAAAGAGTAAGCGGAGGAGATACAAATGGGTTTTTTTCAGGATTTGAAGGAAGATTTATCACAGGCAGTAACGGAGTTGGTGCCGGAAGAAGCAACAGGGGAAGTTGTGATTGATGAAAAACAGGCAGAAAATGATTTAATGGAGATTGAAGCTTTATTAAAAGGAAAAGAAGAGAAAAAGGAAGAAAGTATTAAGGAAGAACAGAGAAAAGAAGAAATTCGCCGGGAAGACTATAGAAGAGAAGAAAAGAAAGAAAGAAAAATAGATATGAATGCCATTTTTAACCAGCCTTATACGGATGAAGTAAGTAATATTACAGCCGGTATGGTAATCAATGGTGACATTACCTCACAGGGTTCCCTGGAACTGGTGGGTACGGTACATGGCAACATTAATCTTTCCGGGAAAATGAGCATAACGGGTGTTATTGAAGGAAATTCACAGGCGGCAGAGATTTATGCGGAAAATGCGAAGATTACCGGAGAAGTGAGAAGCCTTGGAAGCGTCAAGGTAGGACAGGAAACTGTGATTATCGGAAATATCTATGCAAACAGTGCCGTTATTGCCGGTGCCATTAAAGGGGATATTGATGTCCATGGTCCTGTTGTACTGGACACCACAGCGATTGTCATGGGAAATATCAAATCCAAATCTGTGCAGATTAATAACGGGGCAGTGATTGAGGGTATGTGTTCCCAGTGCTATGCAGAGGTAAATCCGACATCTTTCTTTGACGAAATCAAAAAAGCAGGCCGAAAAAAATAAACAGGAGAGGTACAGATGCAGAGAATATTATTGAAACTTAGCGGAGAAGCATTGGCAGGAGAAAAAAAGACGGGCTTTGATGAACCCACTGTCAGAAAAGTAGCCTTGCAGGTAAAACAGCTTGTGGATGACGGGATTCAGGTAGGAATTGTCATCGGGGGCGGTAACTTCTGGAGAGGAAGAACCAGTGAGAATATCGACCGTACCAAGGCAGACCAGATTGGAATGCTTGCAACAGTCATGAACTGTATTTATGTTTCGGAAATTTTCCGTTCCGCAGGCATGAAAACCAATGTGCTGACACCTTTTGAATGCGGTTCTTTTACCAAATTATTTTCCAAGGACAGAGCCAATAAATATTTTGAAAAGGGAATGGTTGTGTTCTTTGCAGGAGGTACAGGGCATCCTTATTTTTCCACGGATACCGGAGTGGTACTAAGAGCCATTGAAGTGGAGGCAGAGGTGATTCTTCTTGCAAAAGCCATTGACGGTGTATATGATTCTGACCCGAAGACAAATCCGGAAGCTGAGAAATATACGGAAGTGACCATTGATGAGGTCATTGCAAAAAATTTACAGGTAGTGGACATGACTGCCTCGATTCTGGCAAGAGACAATAAAATGCCCATGTGGGTATTCGGACTGAACGAAGAAAACAGTATTGTGAATACGGTAAAGGGCAATTTTAACGGAACGAAGGTTTTAGTATAATCGTTTTTCAAAAAAATAAAAAGAAAGCGGAGAAAAGGAATATGAAAGAAAGAGTAAAAGTTTTTGATGAGAAAATGACCAAAGCTTACAATCATTTATTGGGAGATTATCAGACAATCAGGGCAGGCCGTGCCAATCCCCACGTTCTGGATAAGATAAAAGTGGATTATTATGGAACTCCCACCCCTCTTCAGCAGGTAGGAAATATTTCTGTTCCGGAACCAAGAATGTTGCAGATTGCTCCATGGGAAAAAAGTCTGATTCGTGAAATTGAAAAAGCAATTATGGCATCGGATGTAGGAATTACTCCGAACAATGACGGCTCCGTTATCCGTCTGGTATTCCCGGAATTAACGGAAGAACGCCGTAAAGAGCTGGTAAAAGAGGTTAAGAAAAAAGGGGAAGAAGCAAAGGTGGCGATTCGTAATATCAGACGTGATGCCAACGATTCTTTCAAAAAACTGGTAAAAGAAGAAGTCTCAGAAGATGAAATAAAAGATTTGGAAAATGAAATTCAGAAATTAACAGATAAATATATTAAAGATGTTGATAAAGCAGTAGAAGAAAAATCCAAAGAAATCTTGACTGTATAGACTTGTGTGAAAGGGGCTGCTAAGACAAAGCTTCTGAAATAAACAGCATTATGTACAAATAAAGTAACTTTGAACGCAGGTAAATGGAGGCTTATTTGTATATAATGCTGTTTTTGGTCATATGTCAGCCGCAGTGTGGCATGAAAAGAAAAGCCGGGGGTCAGAAAGGTAAAACAAAAAGCCTTTTTGGAATAACCGGGGAAAGGATTGTGTGAACCGATATGGAAAATAACAGAAAAATTCCAAGGCATGTTGCCATTATTCTTGACGGCAATGGCCGCTGGGCAAAGAAAAAAGGAATGCCGAGAAATTATGGTCATGTCCAGGGGGCAAAAACTGTAGAGGTGATTTGCGAAGAAGCTTATAAAATGGGAATTGAGTATTTAACCGTATATGCTTTTTCCACGGAAAACTGGAACCGGCCCAAGGATGAAGTGGATGCCCTGATGAAGCTGTTAAGAAATTATATGAAAAACTGTCTGAAAACGGCAGACAAAAATAATATGTGTGTACGGATTATCGGGGAAAAGAGCCGTCTGGATGAGGATATCAGAACACGAATCGAAGAACTGGAGGAAGCAACGAAAAACAATACGGGGCTTCATTTCACCATAGCAATTAATTATGGGGGCAGGGATGAACTGGTTCGTGCCATGAGAAAAATCGCAGATAAAGTATCAGCGGGCGAGCTGGAAAGAAAAGATATCACAGAAGAGGTAATTGAGAAGCACTTGGATACCGCAGGTCTTCCGGAGCCGGATTTACTTATCCGTACCTGCAATGAACAGCGTATTTCTAATTTCCTTTTATGGCAGCTTGCTTATACGGAATTTTATTTTACCGGCGTTGCATGGCCTGATTTTTCAAAAGAAGAATTGGAAAAAGCTGTAGAAGCATATAATCATAGAGACAGAAGATACGGTCTTCTTAAGGAGGAGTAGAAAAACATGTTTAAAAGCCGTTTCATCAGTGGCATTTTGTTGGTAATACTGGCTTTGATTACTGTAGGCAGCGGTGGCTATATTCTGGCAGCCACGTTATGGTTAATCTCCATTATTGCATTTCATGAGCTTTGTCTGGCCTGTAAGATACAGGAAGAAAAAGGAAAACAGAATATATTGGAATTTGCAGGGTATATTTTTATTAGCTTCTATTATATAAATATGTCTGTTTTAAAAAATAACCAGATGCTGATTCTGACTTCCATCATAACCCTGATTGTATTATTGATGATATATGTATTTTGTTTTCCAAGATATCATGCGAATCAGATTATGGGTACGTATTTTTCCTTTATTTATGCACCTGTTTTGTTTTCTTTCATTTATCTGACAAGGGAACTGGAATATGGAGAATATTTTGTCTGGGTCATTTTTATCAGCTCATGGATAAGCGATACCTGTGCTTATTGTGTGGGTATGCTTTTGGGAAAACATAAGCTGGCACCCGTTTTAAGCCCGAAAAAATCCGTTGAGGGAGCCATTGGCGGAATCCTTGGTTCTGCCCTTTTTGGTGCTTTGTTTGGATATTTTCTTGTGGAAAGTGTCATTGTCACGAAACAGGTAACATGGGTTTTTGCCCTTATCGGGGCAGTAGGAAGTGTGGTGTCACAGATAGGTGATCTGGCGGCATCTGCGATTAAACGTAATTATAACATCAAAGATTATGGAAAATTAATACCGGGGCATGGCGGAATTATGGATCGGTTTGACAGTGTTCTTGTGACGGCACCGATGGTTTATTTTCTGTTTGCTTTATTAGTGTAAAAGGACAGCAGAGGTAGATATGGATAAGAAAAAGAAAATTGCATTGCTGGGTTCCACAGGCTCTATTGGAACCCAGACATTGGAAATTGTAAGAGAACAGAAAGAATTACAGGTAGTGGCTCTGGCAGCCGGAAGCAGTGTAGAGCTTATGGAACAGCAGATACGGGAATTTAAGCCCTGCCTGGCAGCCATGTGGAGTGAGAAAGCCTGTGAGGATTTAAAGACAAGGGTGGCAGACCTGGATGTAAAGGTTTTGTGCGGAATGGAAGGGCTTCTGGAAATTGCCGCCATGCAGGAATCGGATATTCTGGTCACAGCCATTGTGGGTATGATAGGGATTCGCCCTACCATTGCGGCGATTGAGGCAGGAAAAGACATTGCCCTTGCAAATAAAGAGACACTGGTAACGGCAGGACATATCATTATGCCTCTGGCAAAGGAAAAAGGTGTGTCCATTTTACCGGTAGACAGTGAACACAGTGCGATTTTCCAGTCATTAAATGGAGAAAAGCCGGAACAGATAGAAAAAATTCTTCTGACAGCCTCCGGCGGACCTTTCCGGGGAAAATCCCTGGAAGAATTAAAGCAGATGAAAGTGGAGGATGCCTTAAAGCATCCCAACTGGTCCATGGGAAGAAAAATTACCATAGATTCTTCCACCCTGGTGAATAAAGGTCTGGAGGTCATAGAAGCAAAATGGCTGTTTGATGTGTCTTTGGACCAGATTCAGGTGGTGGTGCATCCTCAAAGTATTATCCATTCCATGGTACAGTTTCGGGACGGCGGAATTATGGCACAGCTTGGAATACCGGATATGAAGCTGCCTATCCAGTATGCCCTGTTCTATCCTGACAGAATGCCCATGAGGGGAAAAAGGGTAGATTTTTATGAACTGGCACAGATTACCTTTGAAAAACCGGATATGGATACTTTTAAAGGTCTGAAACTGGCATATAAGGCGGCAGAAATTGGCGGAAGCATGCCGACGGTTTATAATGCCGCCAATGAAAAGGCAGTCAGTCTGTTTCTGGATAAGAAGATTTCTTATTTGCAGATTACAGAACTGATTGAAAGAGCCATGGAAAATCATAAACCGGTAGCTTCACCCGGTGTAGATGAAATTCTTCTGGCAGAAGCGGAAAGCCATGAGTTTGTAAGAAAGACGGCAGGTGTGTAAGAAGCATACCAGCGTTGAGGGAAGACACAAAGGTGTCTTATGAGTGAAATAAAAAAATTCAATTAGAAGGTAAGAGATGACATTAATATTTTTTATTTTAATCTTTGGAACCATTGTATTAGCACATGAATTCGGACATTATTTACTGGCAAAGGTAAATGGGATTCATGTGGTGGAATTTGCCATTGGCATGGGACCAAAGCTGGCAGGCTTTCATAAAAACGGAACAGATTATGTGATTCGTCTTCTGCCCATCGGGGGAGCCTGTATGTTCGAAGGGGAAGACGGATTAAAAGAAGAAAATGGGGAAATGTCTCCCAATTCCTTTAACGCGGCTCCGGTATGGGCAAGGATTTCTTCGGTAGTGGCAGGACCTTTTTTTAACTTTATCCTGGCATTTTTCTTAGGCATTTTTCTGGTAGCTTTCAGTGGTTCGGATAAACCTGTGATTCTTGGAATCATGGAAGATTATCCGGCAGACAAGGCAGGAATGCAGCCGGGGGATGTGGTAACTGCCATGAATGGTGAGAAAATCCATCTTGCCAGAGAGATTTATATTAATACGTATCTGAACGGCGAAAAAACCATGCTTATAGAATATGAACGGGATGGCGAAACATATGAGGTACAGATACAGCCGGAATATAACGAAGAAACCGGAAGATATCTGATTGGATTCCAGGGGTACGGAGAAACTGTAGAGGCAAAAGGCATTGAGATTTTTAAATATGCTTATTATGAAGTTCGTTACAGTATGCTTTCCACCTTTAAAAGTCTGGCAATGTTAGTAAAAGGCGAGGCAACAAAGGATGATGTTTCCGGACCAATCGGTATTGCACAGGTCATTGGGGAAGTGGCAGAAGAAGCCTCTCCTTACGGACCGCTGGTTTTAATTTTAAATTTATGTAATATTGCACTGCTTTTAAGTGTCAATTTAGGTGTGCTGAATTTACTCCCCCTGCCGGCACTGGACGGGGGCAGGCTTGTATTTTTACTATTAGAAGCTGTGAGAGGAAAGCCCATACCTCCGGAAAAAGAAGGCATGGTGCATTTTGCAGGTTTTGTAGCCTTAATGGTACTGATGGTATTTGTCATGTACAATGATATTCTTAAGGTGTTTGCATAAATTTTTAGACATTTGTTTTGACAGGAGGAAATATGAACGCGAAACAGTTGTTGGAAAAGCTGGAATATACCTGTGTGCAGGGAAGTCTGGAGAAAGAAATAACAGCCGTTGTTTATGATTCCAGGAAAGTGAAAGAAAATAGTTTGTTTATATGTATTGAAGGAGCTAATTTTGACGGTCACAGTGCGGCAGGGGAAGCGGTTCAAAAAGGAGCAACGGTACTGGTTACCTCAAAGCCTGTGGAAGTAGACGAGAAAGAAAATGTCACCATTATCCGGGTAGAAAACACCCGTTATGCCATGGCATTTATTTCTGCCGCATGGTTTCAGAATCCGGCAGATAAATTAAAGGTGATTGGGATTACCGGAACCAAGGGAAAGACCACAACCACCTATCTTGTAAAATCCATTCTGGAAAATGCCGGGGTGAAAACAGGATTAATCGGAACCATAGAAACAATTATCGGTAAAAGTCATATTCCGGCACTGAATACCACACCGGAATCTTATGTATTGCAGCAAACCTTTGCCAGAATGGCAGAGGAAGGCTGTGAAGCGGTGGTGATGGAGGTTTCTTCCCAGGGGCTGATGCTTCACAGAACCCAGGGGTTTGTGTTTGATTATGGAATTTTTACCAATTTGGAGCCAGACCATATCGGACCCAATGAACATAAAAGCTTTGAAGAATACATGATGTGTAAGGGACTTTTATTTAAACAGTGTAAAGTGGGAATAGTAAACAGCGATGACTCCCATTGGAAACAGGTGACAAAAGATGCGGTCTGTCAGTTGGAAACTTATGGATTTGGCGGGGAAGCCGATTTACAGGCAACGGACATGCAACTGGTGAAGGAAAAAGGCCAGATAGGAGTTTCGTTTCATGTAAAAGGGCTTATGGATATGGAGGTCATGGTGGCTTCTCCCGGAAGATTTAGTGTATATAATGCCCTGACAGCCATTGCCATCTGCCGTCATTTTAAGGTATCAGAGGAGAACATAAAAAAGGCACTTTTAAATGCAAAAGTAAAGGGGCGTATTGAACCGGTAAAGATGTCCGATGATTATACGGTAATGATTGATTATGCCCATAATGCCATGGCATTGGAAAGT
>CAZDAT010000009.1:0-21488 GCA_964503695.1 uncultured Lachnospiraceae bacterium | reverse complement strand
TTCCCTCCTTTTATGGAAAAGGATTCCAGGGCTTACATGGGTCGTGCCGGAGCTTTGGCCAATACGCTTGATTTTCTCCGTTCCCAGAAGGAAAAATATGTCGTAATGTCCGATGCCAACATTGCCATTAATTTTGATTTTAATAAGATGATTGATGCCCACATTGCCAGCGGTGCCGACATTACGGTAGCTTATAACGAGCAGGAGCTTCCTGCCAACTTCTTATATCATGAAGCCAACGACAGGGATTTCTATTATACTCTGGATATTAAGAACGGCCGCGTGGAAAAGATTTTAATCAATTCCAAGGAAAAAGGAATTCAGAATTTATCCATGAATCTGTATGTTATTGAAAGAGAGCTTTTAATTAATCTTATTAATGAAGCTTCCCTCCATGGCTTTGAATATTTTGAAAGCCAGGTTTTAGTTCCTCAGATTAACAGATTAAACATACAGGCGTATAAATACGAGGGCTACTTATCCCGAATCACAGGCATGAAGAGCTACTTCGATGAAAACATGAAACTATTGGATGATTACAATGTGGATGCCCTCTTTGACGGTGCTCCTGTGTATACCAAGATTCGTGACGATAACCCTACCCGCTATATTGATGGTGCCAAAGCACAGAATGTCATGGTAGCTGACGGCTGTGTCATCGAAGGCGAAGTGGAAAACTGTATTTTATTCAGAGGTGTTAAAATTGCCAGGGGTGCGGTTGTAAAGAACAGTATTCTGATGCAGGACAGCATCGTAGAAGCCGGAGCCAACCTGGATTATGTAATTACGGATAAGGATGTTACCATCACCGCCGGAAAAGAATTAAAAGGAAATGATAATTTCCCTGTCTATATCCCCAAGGGACATGACATTTAAACTGCCATAAGGCGAAGCTTTTTTAAGCAAACGGCATTATGGACAAATAAAGTACTTTTTAACAGGAAACTTATTTGTCCATAATGTCGTTTTTATTTTTCGTTTTTTTCTTATCCAGAAGCCTTTTCTTTTCAATTTTCCATGGTCTATGTTATAATACTATCTACAAAAGAAAAAACGGAGTAAGATACTTATGAAGAAAAAAACACTGATTTCATTATTATTTGCATTTATGACGGCCTTCTGCCTGCTTTTTATCTGCAGCAGGTCTTCCTTTTTATATCTGTTTAACAACTGGGATGATGCCAACAGTTATTTTTCCATGGGAAAGGTCATGATGAACGGCGGGGTTATCTACCGGGATTCTTTTGACCAGAAGGGGCCTTTGTTATATTTTCTGTACGGCATCGGTTATCTTTTATCCCCCACCTCCTTTGACGGTGTATTTTTATTGGAGATACTGTCCATGACCGCTTTTTTAATGGCAGGTTACAAAATTTTATGCCTGTATCTGCCCCATAAGCTTTCCTTAAGCCTGCTTCCTGTTTTTGCTTTTATGGTGACCGTATCCAAAAGCTTTTACTGGGGCGGCTCCGCGGAGGAATTCTGTCTTCCGTTCCTTGGCTGGGGGCTGTATTTTTCCCTGCAATATTTTAAAACCACGTATCCTGCATTTATATCAAAAAAGACACTTGTTTTATGCGGTTTCTTTGCAGGCTGCATTATGTTAATCAAATTTAATATCCTGGGGCTTTACTTTGCATGGATGGCAGTTATCGCCCTCTTTAATTTTAACCGGACTAACTTTAAAAAAGCATTCTCCGGCTGTCTTCTTTTTCTTGCCGGAATGGTGCTTCCCCTGCTTCCATGGCTGTTATACTTTGCTTACCATGGTGCACTATACGACTGGTATCACGCTTATATCTACTGTAATGTCTTTCTTTACAGCGATTTATATTATGAAGAGCCTGTTTCTGTGGGAACCAAAATCTATGAGCTTGCCAAAATTCTCTACTGGCTGATTCATGATAATTTTGTGTACTTTGGCAGTATTATTTTAGGGTTTTTAGGAGTTTTATTTGACCGGAAATTCCGATTATATGAAAAAATCAATATTTACGCCATGTTCCTTTTCCTCTTTTTGGGAATCTATATTGGAGGGACTACGTTATTCTACTATTCCCTGCCTTTATCCTTATTTAGTATTTTCGGACTGCTTTTTGCGGGAAAAGGGCTTCTTTGGATAAAGCAGAAGTTTTTGGTTGGTTTCAGATATAAAGCCCTGTATCCGGCAGGACAGATTGCTGTTTATGCCGTAATTTTATTCCTGGCATGGAGCTTTTCCATGAATACGGAATACAGCAGACAGACCAAAAAAGATTTCTGGCTTTATGATTTTTGCGATGTGGTCTGTGAAAACGAAAATCCTACCCTATTAAACATCAGTTGTCTGGATGCAGGTCTGTATACACTGACAGATATTATTCCAACCTGTAAGTATTTCCAGTCCAATGCAGTCCATGGCTTTGATGAAGTGGGGGAAGAACAGCTTCGATACATAAAGGAACAGCAAACTGAGTTTGTACTGGCAAGAGATACCTACCCCGAAGAACTTCTTAAAACCTATCATCTTGTCCGGGAACAGACCTATGATTCCAACAATACGGAATTTGTTTATTATTTATTCCAGAAAAATGAGGACTAAACAAAAAATTGTTCTTTCATAAAATCCTCTGTCATTTGCGACTGATATAAAAAGCTGTCTCATTAAGAAATACCTTTTAAAACAGTGCTTCTTCATGTGACAGCTTTTTTATATTATATCTGATTTTTTCTTTGCCGGCTTTACTGCTTCTATGCCAAAAGAGGTTTTAAAGCTTTTGCAAGCTCTTCTTTCTGTGCTTTTGCTTCGGCAAGGTCTTTTCCTAACGTTGTAAAGTAGGTTTTAATCTTAGGCTCGGTACCTGACGGGCGGACTACCACTGAAGCACCGCCTTCCAGGGAATAAATCAGCACGTTTGCCGGAGGAAGTCCGGTTTCTTCTGCGTTTTTATAGTCTGTTACCTTCACTACCGAATAGCCCCCAATCTGGGTCAGAGGATTTGCACGCAGTTCATTCATGATGCCTGCCATTTTATCCATACCGGAAAGACCGGGGAATTCAAAGCTGTCCACTTCATTCAGATAACGGCCGTATTTTGCATAGATTTCTTCCATTCTCTGTTTCAGACTGGAACCGATGCTTCTGTAGTATGCCGCCATTTCACAGATTAACATGGAACCAATGACCGCATCCTTATCACGTACATAAGGTCCGGCAAGATAACCATAGCTTTCTTCAAAGCCGAAGATAAATCTGTCTACTTCCCCTGCTTTTTCCAGACCTGCTATCTGGTCTCCAATCCATTTAAACCCGGTCAGAACACTTCGAAGCTCTACACCGTAATTTGCGGCAACAGCATCTGCAAGAGGTGTGGAAACTATGGATTTGACCGCAACGGCTCTCTCCGGCATGGTTCCGGTCTCGATTCTTCCTGCACAGATGTAATCTAATAATAAAACTCCCACTTCATTACCGGAAACCAGTTCATAGCTTCCATCAGGACATTTCATGGCAATTCCCACCCTGTCTGCATCCGGGTCTGTGGCTAACATCAAATCCGCACCTGTCTTGGTTGCAAGCTCCAGTCCTAATTTCAAGGCTTCGAAAATCTCCGGGTTCGGGTAAGGGCAGGTAGGGAAGTTGCCATCCGGGTACTGCTGCTCAGGTACAATGGTGATATCTTCGATTCCGATATCTTTTAAAATTCTCATAACAGGCACCAGTCCGGAACCGTTCAAAGGAGAATATACTAATTTTAATCCGGCACCTTTACAAATTCCGGGGCGTACACTTCTGGATTTGATGGCATCGTATAAAGCTTCCTTACAATCGTCTCCCACATATTCAATCAGCCCTGCTTTGATTCCTTCTTCAAACTCCATGAGCTTTGCTCCGGTAAGGACATCGGTCTTCTGAATCTCTGCATAGACAATATCTGCCGCCTCATCGGTCATCTGACAGCCATCCGGGCCATAAGCCTTATAGCCATTGTATTTTGCCGGATTATGGGATGCAGTTACCATAATTCCTGCATTTGCCCCATAAAAACGGGTTGCGAAGCTTAAGGCAGGTACCGGCATCAGGGCATCGTAGATACGAACCTTAATTCCGTTTGCCGCCAGAACTCCGGCTGCGGTTTTTGCAAATACATCACTGTTAATCCTGCTGTCATAGCTGATGGCAACAAGCTGGTTTCCTCCCTGTGTTTTCACCCAGTTTGCCAGCCCCTGGGTTGCCTGACGGACTACATAAATATTCATACGGTTGGTACCTGCACCCAATACCCCTCTTAATCCTGCCGTACCAAATGCCAGAGCCACTGCAAACCGTTCTTTAATCTCTTCATCCTTATCTTTAATCTCTTCCAATTCTTTTTGTAAAGCTGCATCTTCAAGGCCAGCTTCCATCCAACGTCTGTATTCATCCAAATACATTGCCATCACCCATCCTTCTCCATTTTTTATTTTTATCTGAAAAACCGACAGCTTCTGTCCTTTTTATTTTCTTACGGACACTTGTCAACTGCTAATTTTCCTTACATACAGTATAGGAAACTCCCAGGGAAATGTCAATCTCATCCCGGGGAAATCTCGCATACCGGGTCTCCAAACAGCCCATCCTTTTTTATTCGCATCCGTTGCCGCCTTGCAGGGGATTCCAGCTTCCTTTCAGATAGGTAATCAGAAAGAAGACAAACAAGGACAGGTTATGTAATATCATACATCCCCATGCCGCCACCAGTCCGTAAGATGCTATCTGGGTACAAAGATAGGTTCCGGCAATCCGGATTCCCCACATGGTAACTATGTTGTATACAAAGGGTGCCTTTGTTTTCCCGACTCCCTGCATGAGTCCTTCCACAATCACCGAAAAGCCATAAAAGGGTTCGGAAACTGCCACCATGCGAAGCACCACTGCTCCCAGGGTGATGACCTCCTGGTTTTTGGAAAATAACCCCATAAATGCAGGTGCTACCACAAACAGCGTACCTCCCGTTACAAACATCAGTGCCACTTCTATGGGAAGAAACATTCCGGCAAGCTCCTTCATTTTCTTATTGTCACTGGCTCCATAGGCATTCCCTGCCAGTGTGGAAGCTGCCGTCTGCATCCCGTATGCCGGAATATAGAACAGGGATTCCACCGTATTGGCTATGGTATGGGCGGCGGTCGCCACCTCTCCCACCGAATTAATCATGGAAGCAAAAAAGACATACCCTAAGGAAGTTCCAAATCTTTGCAGCATATTGGGAACGGCTATCTGCAGGCAGGGATGCAAAACATCCCAGTGCAGTTTAAGCTTTTCCCCTTTTGGAGAAAGAACGGGATGACGGTATACCATAATGACGTTCAGAATCCCGCCTATACTTAAAGCAAGTGCACTTGCCGCTGCGGCTCCCAGTACCCCGAAGCCTGCCCCGAAAAGCACAAAGCTTTTTTCACCAATCCGGATTTCCCTGGTGGGGTAAATGAGAAGAAAGTTAAAAATAATATTAATGATATTTACCACCAATCCGATTTTCATCGGGGTTTTGGTATCTCCTGCCGCCCGCAATACATTTCCGAAGATGATGCTTGCGGTACGAAACAGCATGGGGGCATACAGAATCAGAAAATAGGTTCCGGCAAGCTTCTGTATGGATGCATCTACGTGCATCCATACAGGGATTTTACTGCTTAACCCCATGGTCAGAACGGTAAATACAGTTCCCACAACCAGCACCGTAAGCACTGCCTGTACAACTGCCTTTTTCGCATTTTTATAGTCCTTTGCCCCGCAGGCTCTGGCAATGTATGCCAAGAATCCGATGCTTAATGCACTGATGGTACTGTTTACCAGCCAGTTCACCGTAGAAGTGGCACCCACTGCGGCTGTGGCACTGGTTCCCAGGGTTCCCACCATGGCAGTATCGATATACTGCACCATGGTCTGCATCAGCTGCTCCAGCATGGTAGGCCATGCAAGGGTTAATATCACATTTAACATTTCTTTATTTAAAACTTTTGTATTTTCTTCTTTCCGCATTGTTTCTTCCTTTTATATAATGGTATAATATCTGGCAAAGGGGTAACTGCCCTTAGAATACTATAACACAATTTTTGTTAAGGAGAAATACAATGTCATTTATTAGTGCTTTTGATGTTTTAGGTCCCATTATGGTAGGTCCCTCCAGTTCCCATACCGCAGGTACTGCCGCCATCGCTTATCTGGCACAGAAAATGATAACTCCGCCTTTAAAAAAAGTAGAATTTACCCTTTACGGTTCTTTTGCCAAAACTTATCGGGGGCATGGTACCGACAGGGCACTTTTAGGCGGTATCATGGGATTTTCCACCGACGACGAACGCATCCGCGATTCCTTCGAGATTGCCGAAAAAAAAGGAATTGAGTACCACTTTAAAGTAAACGAAACCGAGACAGATATCCATCCCAATACCGTCGATATCTGCATGACCAACGAAGCCGGACAGTCCATGACCATTCGCGGGGAATCTCTGGGCGGCGGCAAGGTGCGGATTGTGCGTATCAACCACGTGCAGGTAGATTTCAGTGGAGAATACAGTACCCTGATTGTGATACATCAGGACAAGCCGGGGGTGGTGGCACATATTACCAGATGTCTCAGCGAAGACGGGGTAAACATTGCCTTTATGAGACTTTTCCGGGAAGCCAAAGGACACATCGCGTACACCATTGTGGAAACCGATGATGACCTGCCCTTTCCACTGACCGATATCTTAAAAAACAATCCCAATGTCCACGATGTCATGATTGTACAAAAATAGGAGAAAAAGCATGGATTTTAAAAACGGAAATGAACTACTTGCTTTCTGTGAAAAAGAAAATTTAAAAATTTCAGAAGTAATGAAGAAGCGGGAATGCACGCTGGGGGAAACCTCTCTTGAAGAAATTACCCAAAAGATGGAGCATATCTGGGAGGTAATGAAAACCTCGGCTACCAAAGCCATTTCTTCCCCCACACCATCCATGGGCGGGCTGATTGGAGGGGAAGCCAGCTTATGTGCTTCGCATTTTGGAGAAAAAAAGCACATCTGCGGCAGCGTCTTAAGTCGTGCCATGACCTATGCCATGGCGGTTTTGGAAGTAAATGCCTCCATGGGGGTCATTGTGGCGGCTCCCACTGCCGGGTCTTCCGGAATTGTGCCGGGACTTCTTCTTTCTTTGCAGGAGGAATACCACTTTTCCGATACTGCTGTTTATGATGCTTTATTTAATGCCGCAGCCATCGGTTATCTTGCCATGAGAAATGCCACTGTGGCAGGTGCCGTCGGGGGCTGTCAGGCAGAGGTCGGTGTGGCATCCGCCATGGCCGCTTCTGCTGCTGTGGAGCTTTTCTCGGGAAGTCCCGGGCAGTCTCTCAATGCTGCCTCTACCGTCTTAATGAATATGCTGGGGCTGGTATGTGACCCGGTGGGAGGTCTGGTAGAATATCCCTGCCAGTACCGCAATGCCTCCGGTGTCGCCAATGCACTTGCCGCCGCAGAGCTTTCCTTAAGCGGTGTTTCCCAGCTCATCAGTTTTGATGAAATGCTGGAAGCCATGTACTCTGTCGGAAAACGTCTGCCTGCGGAGCTAAGGGAAACAGCCCTTGGAGGCTGTGCCGTTACTCCCTCTGCCTGTAATGCCTGCCGTAATTGTGCTCCTTTTTAAAAGCCTGCCCTGTAAGCTAGGCTTCCAGGGCAGGCTTTTCTGTGGCAGTAAGAGAAGGGATTCCCTTCTCTTTTTTATTTTGTTCTTCCTTCAGATGGAGAATTGCGGTTTCCACCTGATGCTCCCGGATTTCCAGAACCTGTATGTTTATATTCTGTAACTCCACTTCAATACAGCTTCCGTCTTTTGGAATGCTTCCGTATTCGTGGAAAATCAATCCGCTTAAGGTATCATATTCCTCTGATTCCAGGACCACGCCAATGGCTTCCGACACCTCCTCCAGGGTTACACTTCCCTGTACCTTCCAGGTGTCCGCTTCTATCGCTTCAATATACCCTTCCTCGGTTACCGTTTCATTATTTCCCAGGTCACCAACCAGCTGTTCCACCAAATCGTTAATGGTGATAATTCCCCTGGTTCCGCCATATTCATCCAGAATCACAGCCATGCCATGACGTTCTTTTCTCATATTTCTGAATAACGTATCTGCTTTTACCGTATCGGGTACCATGTATGCAGGTTTTACCGCGTTTTTCATTACACTTTCCCTGTCTTTATTATCCAGACGGAAATAAGATTTTGCATTTAAAACACCGACAATTTCATCGGCACTTCCGTCACAGACCGGATACAGGGTATGCCTGCTGTTGTAAATGATATCCTTCCATTCTTCCATGGAATCTTCCATGTCTAACATGGTCACATCCGTTCTATGCGTCATGATTTCTTCCGCAGACAAATCATCGAACTCAAATATATTCTGGATAAATTCTTTTTCCTCGTGGTCAATAGTACCCTTTTCACTTCCCGCATCTACCATCATGCGGATTTCTTCTTCACTTACTTCTTCTACCTCTTCATCCGGGTCTATTCCCATAAGTCTTAATACGGAATTGGTCGACCAGGTTAAAAAATTTACCACCGGCTTAAACGCAACGGCAATGGCACCGATTAATCCCGATATCCATAAAGCAAAAGGCTCTGCCTTCCGCATTGCCACCTGTTTGGGAACCAGTTCCCCAAATACAAGCGTAAAATAAGATAATATTAATGTAATTACGATGACAGATACTGTATTTAAAACATTTGCAGGCACCTTAACTCCCCAGCCCAATACAGCTTCTACCAGAACAGAAGAAAAGTTTTCTGCCGCAAACGCAGAACCTAAAAATCCCGACAGGGTAATTGCAATCTGTATGGTAGACAAAAACCTTGCCGGCTCTTTCGTCAGCTTCTGCAAACGTTTTGCCTTTTTATTCCCTTCTGCTGCCATCTTATTTAATTTATTGTCATTGACGGAAATAACTGCGATTTCCGCACAGGCAAATACTGCATTTAAGGCAATCAGCACCACCTGTAAAAAAAGCATAAAAATAATTGATTTTCCCACAATTCATTCCTCCATGTTTCATTTTGTGTAACGTTTACTTTCGGACATTTTTTCTTAAAAATGTGCAAAAAAACAAAGTCTATTCTCACTCCCGTAAGTACAGACTACGTCTCATCAGCTTCGCTATGTTACACCTGCAAAATGACACCAGATGCTTTGTCATCTCTAATGGAGGCTTGTTATCCTTCGTATCGGCGTCTCCGTCCATTTCTATCCGCGTTCTCCTTTCTTCGTTTAATAACTCTATCGAGCACATTATAACAGATTACTATTAAATAATCTATTAATATTTTATTAACTTTTAATTCATTACCTAAATCAAAGCATTATATCCAAATAAAGCAACTTTTGAACGCAGTGAAATGGAGCTATATTTGAATATAATGCTTTCGTAACCCAATAATTAAACATCTATGAAACTAAAGTATTATATCTAAATAAAGCGACTTTTGAACGCAGTGAAACGGAGCTTTATTTAGATATAATGCTTTCGCAACCCCCAATATTTTAAACATATACAAAACAAAGCATACAGCACAAATAAAGCGACCTTTAAACATAGTGAAACAAATGCTTTATTTGTACGGTATGCTTTTTGCCAAACCTTTATTCTGCTACAGTTACTGCTGTAATATGCGGATTCACACCCTCATACCAGTAAAGATATCCTTCCATATCTATGACATCGCCAACCTGTAAGCTCTTCACCTGGTTATACACTTCTGTAGTGTTATCGCAAAGATAAGATTCTACGGTAAAGGTATAGGTCTGTCCGTCTAAGGAAACGTTAAAGTATAAGTCGTTTCCGTCTTCCCCGGAGCCGTCCCAGTTGTAGAGGTAAGCGGTTTCATTGCCATCTGCATCCGTGCTTGCTTCAACGGTCATTCCCTTAAAGGCAACAAACTGGTTCTGGTAATCAATCAGTTCGTCTGATGTTAAAAGTGCGGTTACGTCTTTTGCTTCGGCAAGGTAGCTTCCTTCCATGATTTCAAAGGAAGCATCCATAATCTCAACTTCTCCTGCCCATTCTCCCTTATATCCGGTTACTTTAATCTTGGTACCCGGTACCAGCCTGTCATAGTCTTCTTCGGAGCATGCCATTTCATAGATAAAATAAGCTCCGTCTTTGTCCTGTGTATAAACGGTGGCTTTGTCTTCCCACCATGCCTGTTTTGCCTGAACATAGGCTTCAATCACAACCTCGGTATCTGTTTCAGCGGCTGCATATTCTTCATAAGTCATAACACCTTCTGATTTTACGTCTTCGGTAATTTCTTCTGTGTCTGTTCCGGCTTCTGTTTCTGTGTTTTCCTGTACTGCTGCATCATCAGCCGCAGCCGGTGTATCTTCGTTTTTGGCACCGCAGGCTGTCATGGAAGCACACAAAGCCAGGCTTAATAATAATGCTGTGATTTTCTTCATTTTCTCTCCTCCTGACATGAAGCTATTGTCTCATGCCCTATCTTTTCCATTGTTTTTAGCACCCATACAACGTTTTTCTTCTATATAAAAACATTGTACTAAAATGTTCAAAACACATTATACCGCTTTTTTTTCCAAAAGCAATATGAATGTTGTCTAAATTCCATTGTTATTTTCCAAAACTTTTCGTCTTTCTTTTTTCCCACAGAAAGGAAAACACCAGAAAAATCCAAATCACTGCCAGAGCCCCAATCAGCACCTTTGCTTCCACAGGAAGCTCTCCAAGCTCCTGCCTTTTGCCTGCCAGCTCTTCTCCTGCCCCCTGGCTTCCATCCAGATGGTAAAGGGCAACTGTTTCATCGAACAGTTCTTCCAGAAAGGCATCATCTATATTTTTCTTACGTCTTACGGATTTTGCAGTATTTTCCACCAGCTCTCCTGCCGCATCCCTTAAAGATGCCGAACCGTTAAATACAGGCGTTACAAAAGTATCTTCGGTATGTTCAAGCAGCAGCCTGGATGCCTCCAGTTTCACCTTGTAATGTAAGTCGTTATCAGTCCCTGCCTGTTCTAAATATTCCTGATACTTTGGATGATTCCATGCCTTTGACGTAACCGGAACATAGCCTTCCGTCTGTGCGTACAAAAGCTGTACCTCATCGGTTAAAAGATACTGTGCAAAGAGCCACGAGGCCAGAACCTCTCCGGCATCACTTTTATTAAAAATACAAATTGAGGGTCCCTGCGAAATCATCTGCGGATTTGCCGCATCATATTGGGGAACCATTCTTACCGATGTCTCAAATTCCACCCTTTTATCCTCCGGAATATCCGATAAGGGTGCCTCCATTCCCATCCAGGTTGCTCCTGCCGTAGAATCTATGGCAAACACACACTGACCTGCATTTAAGAAGTTTGCCGGATAGCTGGAAATCTTAAAGGTAGAAAAGGCTCCGCTCTCCACATGCTCCGCAATGGTATACAATAACTCTTTGGTATCATCGTTAAATAACAGAATCTCTCCCATGTCCGTGGAATAAGGATATCCTTTTTGCCAAATCTGCTGAATCAGCATATTGTCCGTAGATTTATAGATAAAAGGAATCATGACCTTTTGGCCGTTTAAAAGGTAATTCCCCTCTTCATCCTGTGCCATGGCCTTTTCCGACACTTCCCAGATAAAATCCCAGGTAAGTACATCAGGAAGAGTATACCCTAATTTTTCCACATAGGTCTTATTTACATAGCAGGCTTCCGTAGAACGCATATAAGGAATGGCATAATATCTGCCCTCTAACATACACCCTTCCAGAAACTGCGGAATAATCTCTTCTTTTGTGGGTGCATCATATTTTAACAGGCTTCCCCCGAGCCCGTACTTATCATCCTCAAACAGTTCATCCAGTGCCGCCACACTGTTATCCCCGGTCAGATAGGTGGCAATATGGTCAGGATATGTGATGCAGACGTTTGGGGTGGTACCGGTTGAAATATTGGTAATCACGTCATTATAGATTCTTCCGTAATCCGTATACAAACGCATATTCACGGTAATATTCGGATAAAGCTTCTGAAAATCTTCTATGGCTTTTTCATAGACCGCGGTCTGGGTTTTATTGGTATCATTTTTTGCCCAGAATGTAATCTCGTATTCTTTTGTTTCATCAAAACTTTCCGGCACCTGAAACTCCGGCATCCCCTTGGAACCATGGCAGGCTGTTAAAAGCCCGGCACACATACCAAGAAGCACCAGCTGACTCATTTTTTTTGCCGCACTTTTCAAAAAACCTCTTTTTATCTTAAAAAACATTTTCTCTTCTATCTTAGCTTCTTTCTTAACTTCTTTTCCCATCATCCCTTAGTACCTCCTCTTGATACCCCTTCCATAATCTTTTTATGGAACACAAGAAACAGAAGAATGATAGGAAGCGAAATCACCACGACTGCCGCCATCATTGCAGGAATGTTTTCCCTGCCAAATCCATTTTCCCGGATGGACTGGATTCCGTTGGAAACCAAAAAATAAGCTTCCTCATCGGTAATCAGTCTTGGCCACACATAAGAGTTCCAACACTCAATTACTTTCAAAATGGTTATGGTAATAATGGTGGGCTTACATATCGGAATCATCACTTTCCATAAAAACCGGAGGTCACTGGTTCCATCCACCTTTGCCGCCCGGTAAAGCTCCTCCGGCACCTGTGTAAAATTCTCTTTTAGCAGATAAATATAAAATACCGAAGTCACCGATGGCAAAATCAGACCAAGGAAAGTATTTCTCATTTCCCAGTTGGTAATGGTAACATAATTGGTAATGACCACCAGTTCACCAGGAATCATCATCAACGCCAGAAAAAACGTAAATACCAGATTTTTTCCCTTAAATTCCAGTTTTGCAAAAGCAAATGCCGCCAGTATGGTGACAACCAGCATGAGAAAAGTGGTAATGAGGGCAAATACAATGGTATTCAAAAAATATCTTCCCAAAGGTGCCGTCGTAAATGCATCGATATAATTTTGAAACGTAGGGGATAATGTATAGAATTTTGGAACAAATTCTGCATTATAGGAACTATAGCTTTTTACGGAAGTAAGTAACATCCAGTAAAAAGGAAACAGAACTATCAAAGCCCAAAAAGTCAGCAAAGCATAGGTTATCCCCCGAAGAAGCCTTGTCTGTCTTTTCGCTTTTTTTTCCAGTTTTTCAATCTCAATCCGGGTTTCCATTCTCTTCTCCCTTTCCATCCTCGCCAGACTTTTTCTAATAGTGTACGTGTCTTTTGCTGACTCTTAAATTAATACAGGTTATGGTTAAAACTATGACAAACAAAATCATTGCCGCCGCGGATGCATACGACGGATATCCTCCGCTGCTGCCATACAACATATCGTATACATAACCTACAATGGTGTTCATGCCTGCCCCGTTAAGATTTGTTCCAAACAAAGCCACCACATCACTGTACGCCTTAAACGCCCCGATAAATCCCGTAATAATCAGATAAAACAGGGAGGGAGAAATCATGGGCAGTGTAATCTTAAAAAAGATTCTTGCCTTTCCTGTACCGTCTACCTTTGCGGCACTGTAATACAGGGGATTTACGGACAAAAGTGCACTGGTCAGAATCAGAATCTTAAAGGGCATTACCACCCAGATGGTATAAAAACACAGTACAAACATTTTTGCCCAGTACGGACCGTCTATAAAGTCAACGGAATGCATTCCGCACGCATTCAGCAGCAGATTTACCATACCGTCACTGTAAGGGGTTTTCTTGAATAAAATCATAAATACAAGACCTACTGCCAGAGTATTGGTTACATAGGGCAGGAAAAAAACAGTCTGATACAGCTCCCTCAGCTTTGGCAGGGAAACCAGACCTGCTGAAATAAGCAAAGCAATTCCCGTAGACAAAGGTACGGTAATTATCACCAGTAAAAATGTATTTTTTAATGCCTGTAAAAAATAGGGGTCATGAAGGACATAGGAATAATTATACAGCCCCACCCCGAAATATGTCTGGGAGGCAAAATTGTACCCCTCTTCCAGAGAATATATAAAAACATCAATTAAAGGATAGACCAGAAAAATACCTAAAAACAATCCTGCCGGCAGTAAATAAAGCCATCCTTTTCTTTCTTTCTTTTTCATCTGCCTTCTCCTAAAATCTGATTCTTTCCTGTGTCTCTTTCTTAAAAAGAAAAACCTTATTCTTACGCAGGGTAAAAGAAATCTCTTCCTTCTTTGTATCTATTTTTGTTTCCGAAGGTACAATGACGCGGATGCAGGCATTTTCCGAAGCCGGATGAGTACATACAATACTACTGTCCCTTCCCATGACCTCCAATGCCTGCAATTTACAGGTCAGATAATTATCAAGGAAGGGTTCTTTCCCTGGAGTATCTTCCTTAAGTAAAAATCCCTCCGGTCTTATGGCTATATATACCTCCTGGTCTTCTACTCCCTTTGTCTCTAATACACACTGGGAGCCAAGCCATAATTTTTCCCTCTCTACCTTTCCCAGCAGCAGATTAATGGGAGGTGTACCCAAGAATTTTGCAACAAACAGGTTTTCGGGGTCATCATACACCTTCTGCGGTTCTCCAATCTGCAAAACCTGTCCCTCTTTCATTACCACAATCATGTCGGAAATGCTCATGGCTTCTTCCTGGTCATGGGTTACAAATACGGTGGTAATTTTCGTTTCTTTCTGGATTCTTTTGATTTCTTCCCTGGTCTGAAGCCTGAGTCTTGCATCCAGATTGGAAAGAGGCTCATCCATCAAAAGTACATCCGGCATTTTCACCAGGGCTCTTGCTATGGCTACCCTCTGCTGCTGCCCGCCGGATAACTGTGCAGGTTTTCTGTCCATTAAATCTTCAATCTGAACCAGCTTTGCACTCTCCAGTGCCATCTGCTTCATTTTCTCTTTGGAAAGCTTTTCTTTCCCTTTCCGGTTTTCCAGGGGAAACAGGATGTTCTGCATTACGGTTAAATGAGGATACAGGGCATAATTTTGAAACACAAAGCCCACGCCCCTTTTTTCCGCCGGCAAATGGGTTACATCATGCTCCCCAAAATAGATTTTTCCCTGACTGGGCTGCAATAATCCGCACAGAAGATTTAAGGTGGTGGTTTTTCCACAGCCGGAAGGACCAAGCAGTCCTATCAGCTTTCCATCCGGTATCTCAAAATTTAATTCACGAACTGCTGTGACCTCTTCCTTACTCCTTTTATTCCTGCCGGGAAATGTTTTCGTAAGATTCTCTAATACAATCTTCATATTCTGTCTTCCGGTGCTTTATTTTCTTTTGCACCTGCCTCCTACTTTCCATTACTTGCTGCGATTTTTACCTTGCTCCATAAGTTACTGATAATTTTCCTGGTTCTTTCATTAAAGACAAAGACTTCATCTTTTTCATAACCGGAACGGGGAAGATAGGCATTGATGCCCTCATAAGCTCCTCCCTTTGCCGACAGTTCATCCATGACCTCCTGATTGGGAGAAGTATAGCCGATAAATGCCGAATTATCGTAAGATGCCTCATAGCTGCATAAATAATTCATAAATTCCTGTGCAAGCTCGGGATTTTCTGCATTTTTCGGGATTACCATGGCATCATACCAAATATTGGTGCCCTCCCCCGGTTCAAAATATCCCATCTGTTCATTTTCACTCATGATATAAGCGGCATCTCCGGAATAAACTAACCCCAGGGCTTTTCTTCCCTGTGCCATGTTATCAATAATCTCATCCGTTACGATTTCCGGCTCCATGGTTGTCACGCAGGTCTCAAACCAGCGGTATGCCTCCTGCAGTTCTTCCTCGCTTTCCGTATTCATGGAGTACCCTAATGCTTTTAATGCCATTACAAAGGAGTCCCTTTCCGAATCGTATAAATAAATGTCTCCTTTGTACTTCGTATTTAAGAAAATCTGATACCCTTCTTCTTCCAGCTCTTCTTTTGTAACCTTCATGGTATCATACACAATTCCCACACTTCCCCAGAAATAGGGAATGGAATACTCATTTTCCGGGTCAAAGGAAAGGTTTCTTACAAGAGGGCTTAAGCCGTCTGCATTTTCCATCCGGGAAATATCGATTTTTTGCAAAAGGTCTTCTTTTATCAGCCTCTCAATCATATAATCACTTGGTATTAAAAGGTCAAAGGCTTCGCCGTTTGCCACCTTAATATACATCTGTTCATTGGAATCAAACAGCTCCAGAACCACTCTGGCACCTGTCATTTCCTCAAAGGCAGGAATTACATTTTCCCCGATATATTCTCCCGGACTGTAGATACGAAGGGTCTGCCCCTGGTAAGGCTTTCCCGTATTTCCGATTCCGCCATGAACCGTAACGCCGATAAGTGCCACAATCACAAGCCCTGCGGCGGCACTTATCATAAGCCCCCTGGAAGCATTCCCTTTGTTTTTTTTCTGTCTTTTTGCAAACAGCATGGGTATCACATTGATGGCAAGAAGACCAATGGTGATAATTACCACAACCAGTGTGGAAATTGCATTGATACTGGGGTTTACCCTTTTACTCATGGTATATACCATAATGCTGATGTTCTTTACTCCCTGGCCTGTTACGAAATAGGAAATAATAAAATCGTCTACGGACATGGTAAAGGCAATCAGTGCCCCGGAAATGATTCCCGGTGTAATCTGCGGTACGATTACCTTTAACAGTGCCTGCATGGGTGTGGCTCCAAGGTCCATGGCTGCATCTGCAAGGTTCGGGTCTAAGGAACGCACCTTTGGCATAACTGACAAAATTACATAAGGAATGCAAAAGGCAATATGTGCCAGAAGCATGGTAACATATCCTTTTTCCACCTGAAAGGTAATAAACAAAAGCATAAAGCCAATGGCGGTCACAATATCCGGATTCATGATGGGAAGATTGTTGACCTGTTCCACCACATCCCGGATAACTTTTTTGGACTTGCTTAACCCGATTGCCGTAACGGTTCCCACAATGGTAGAAATAATGGTGGATAAAATTGCCACACTAAAAGTAGTATACAACGCCTCCATCATTTCCCTGGATTCCAGCATATGCAGATACCATTTTAAAGAAAATCCGGTGAAATTTGTCAGGGATTTTCCTTCATTAAAGGAGAAAACAATCATATATAAAATGGGAGCATAAAAGAAGATGATGAGGAGTGCCATCAGTATTTTCCCAGGCATACTCTTGTTTTTTTTCATAAGGGCTATATTTCCTCCTTCCCGCCTTTATTTTTTACTTCCATTTTCTTTACTAACATCATCATGCACATCATGATAATTGCCATTACCATGGAAATCGCACTTCCAAAATTCCATTCCCCGGCGGTAATAAACTGATTTTCTATCAGATTTCCAATCAGAAAATATTGTCCGCCGCCTAAAAGCTTGGGGATAAAAAAGGAGCTGACCGCAGGCAGAAATACTAAGGTAATTCCGTTAATCACACCGGGCAGGGACAGGGGCAGGGTCACTTTTTTAAAGGTTTCCACCCTGTCTGCTCCCAAATCTGCCGCCGCTTCCAAGAGGGAGTGGTCCATTTTACATAAGGAGCTGTTAATCTGTATAATCATAAAGGGGATAAAATTATATACCATCCCCAGAAGAACGGCGCCTTCCGTATATAGAAGCTCCACCCTGCCAAGCCCCAGAAAGCTTAACAGCTTCTGGATGATTCCGCCTTCACTTAAAAGCCCAATCCACGCGTAGGTTCTGACTAACATATTAATCCATGTAGGAATGGTAATTGCCATAATCAGGATATTCTGCATTTTTTCACTGCTTCTGGAGATAAAATATGCCGCCGGATATCCGATGGCCAGACAGATAACGGTTGTCTTAAAGGCAATCATGATACTTCTTCCAAGCACCAGCAAAAAATCACTGTCGGTAAAAAATTTCTTATAGTGCTCCAGGGTAAAGGAGAAGGAAATAATGCTGTTCCCATGCTGTGTAATGGAATACATGGCAATCAGTACCATGGGAAGCAAAAGCATAAATGCCATCCACACAATATAGGGAAGAGCTAACTGTGATAATTTTTTCATTATTCATATACCACCTTTGACATAACATGAATATCCTGCGGGAAGAAGGTTAAGCCCACTTCCTGTCCTACCTCCGAATAATCGGTTGTATGAATCTTAAATTCCCGACCGGTAGTGGAAAAGGTTACTTTATAAATGCCCTCGTTGATATTTTCCGGCTCAAAATCATAATCCACACTAATATCTACCGACTGGTTCTCATCACTTAATTTCCATCCCTGTGCATTCGCCCAGGTCTTAAGGTCGGTATCCAGTGCCTGGGATTCTTTTATCTCGTCTACGGTAATGAAGAAGTTAAATGCCATGACAGCCTCATTTGCTTTTTCATTTTTTACAAACCGCTGGTTTACCACAAAAATTTTCTTTTCAATGGTGGTTCCTCCTGCCGCATGGAATACCACAGGATAGGTTCCCAGTTCTTCCTTTAACTCATATTCAATTCTGGCAATGGAGGTATACTCATCTGTCTGGGGATTCCATGCCTGTGCATTGGAAAGGGCAATGATTTCCTTATCATCCAGCTTCGCCACATCTTCAATATCCACATAGAAATCATTGGCACTGATTTTTTCTTTTCCGTCTTCGCTGGAGACATCCGTATTACGGATAACATGCATATTTACCGTTACGGTTGTACCGGGAACGGTTTCCACCATAATCTCATAATGTACCCCTTTAAAAAGGACACTTAAAACTTCCCCGGTCATCTTGCCTTTGTCTACTTCCACAATATCAATATCTTCCGGCCGGATAACAACGTCTACTTTTTCATTTTTCTTAAATCCAAAATCCACACAGTCAAATACAACATCGTCAAACTGTACCTTGTAATCTTCCAGCATGACACCGGAGATGATGTTGCTTTCTCCGATAAAGTTGGCAACATAACGGTTGGCAGGTTCATTATAGATTTCTTCCGGCGTTCCCACCTGCTGAATCTCCCCACCCTTCAGAACCACGATTTTATCCGACATGGTCAGTGCTTCCTCCTGGTCGTGGGTTACAAAAATAAAGGTAATTCCTACTTCCTGCTGAATCCTCTTTAATTCATACTGCATTTCTTTCCGAAGCTTTAAATCCAGTGCCGCCAGAGGCTCATCCAGAAGCAGGACTTTGGGTTCATTGACCAGTGCCCTTGCAATGGCAACACGCTGCTGCTGTCCTCCTGACATGCGTGTCACATTTTTATTTTCATAGCCTTCCAGTCCTATGAGCTTTAACATTTTCATGACTTTCTGCTCAATCACGTCAGGGCTCATTTTTTTAATTCTTAAACCAAACGCAATGTTATCAAAAACACTCAGATGGGGAAACAGGGCATACTTTTGAAAGACCGTATTTAATTCTCGCTCATAGGGCGGTTTATCACTGATTTCTTCACCGTCAAACATCACGCTTCCCTCATCGGCTTCCAGAAAACCGCCGAGGATTCTTAGAAGGGTTGTCTTTCCGCAGCCGCTCGGACCAAGCAGGGTTACAAACTCATTTTCATATATATCAAGATTGACACCTTTTAAAACAAAGTTGCCATCAAAATTTTTCACTATATTTCGAAACTCAATTATTTTTTTCTTTTCCATACTCTGCCTCCTGATGTTTCCTGCAACAACATGATTGGTATAAATTATAGTCTATTTTGTAAAAAAATAGAATACCTTAATCTCATTTTCATGTTTTAAATTTCTATAGGAAACTTAACTTGGGGAAAAAATAGCATTATGTATAAAGAAAACTCCATTTCGTTCTTTGTTATAAAAACGTAAAAGGAAATGTTCTAAAAGAAATAGGGAACCGTTTTCGGTTCCCTGTTTTCTTTGGTATTCTCTGATATCTTAAGTTTATCGTATTAGCCAAGTAAGGACAATACACCCTGGTTAGACTGGTTCGCCTGTGCAAGCATAGCCTGTCCTGCCTGTGCTAAGATATTGTTATTGGAGTATTTCACCATTTCAGTTGCCATATCGGTATCACGAATAGCACTTTCTGCACTGGTTGTATTTTCCACAACGTTGTCTAAGTTTTTAATTGTGTGCTCCAATCTGTTCTGGATGGCACCAAGAGCAGAACGCTGTGTAGACACTTTCTGGATTGCTTCTGCAATTACATCTACTGCCGCATCTGCGTTTGTACTGTCTTTTCCGTCTACTTTCAAGCCGTTTACGCCAAGACTTTTCGCATTCATACATTCGATATCAATGGAAATCTTATTTTCTTCAGAAGTATCTGCTCCAACCTGGAGACTGAAATGTAATGCTTTCTTCACAGCTTTTTCTTCTGTAGAAGCTTCCGTACGGTTTCTGTCTACATAGTTATGAATCTGTTCGTCTCCAATTTGTGTATTTGCACCTGCAGTATTAGCTTTATATAATCCACCTTTATATTTACCTTCTTCGTCAAAATAATCAGCTAATTTTTCTGCCGAAACCGTATTTCCATCTTTATCCTTTAACAAATCAGAATCAATGTTAAAATTAGACATAATCTGTGTTTCTGTAGCTAACGTACCCGGTAACTGTGCTCCATACTGAGTGGTAACCGGTGCTGTGCTATAAATATTATATCCGGCTTTTGCATTAATGGTATCTGCATCTTTGTATGTAATTGTATAGCTGGCTTCATCGGCTAAAGCAGAGGGTGCTTCGGCCTGCTGAGTATCTTTCGTAATTGTAACTGTATCTGATTCACCACCAACAGCAGTTCCCGTATATGTTATTTTTGCAATTACAGTTTCATCATCTCCTGCTGCATAAACATTTCCGTTTGCATCAATAGTGAAATTATTTCCTGCTGTATAAGAGATTTCATTACCTGCACTTGTTGTAACTGTAATTCCATTATCATTAACCTCAGTTGCAAACGCATTTTGTGTTGCCGCCATTGTACTATCTTTTGGCGCTGTATATGTTACTTTTAGTGTAAGACCTGTATTCGCTCCTGCCGCAGCTGCCGTTACTGCTCCGGCAGTTTTTCCTGCTCCAGCCTGATTAGCATAAACCTTTGTGTCCGGGTCAGCAGCTAAAGCAGCTTTTAATGATGCATCTGTATATGGATTTCCACTTGTATCATACACAGTTTGTCCATCAGCAATTTTTACATCATCGATAACTTTTTTACTTCCTAATTCCAGATATTTTTCATAATTATCTGCTGTAATCTGCACAGACTGACCATCTTTTGTTGCATAAATTGTTGTACCGTTTGCCTTCCAGTCCATAACTCTGTTTCCGGTTATGTTTTTGTTATAGGTTACGGTTACTGATTCCGGAGTTTCAACGGTTTCTGTATCATCCACACCCTTTAACATATAGCTTTCGTTAAATTTCGTAGTTTCAGATACTCGGTCGATTTCTGTTACTAACTGGTCAATTTCGTTCTGGATATAGCTTCTGTCATCTTCGGACATGGTTCCGTTGGAAGCCTTTACAGCCAGTTCGTTCATTCTCTGAAGCATATCCTGTA
>CAZDAT010000008.1:0-21632 GCA_964503695.1 uncultured Lachnospiraceae bacterium | reverse complement strand
TTTCATAAGTAGTTCTTCGTACATTTTTTCTCCGGGGCGACGTCCCGTAAACTCTATCTGAATGTCTTCTCCTACTTTATAGCCGGACAGACGAATCAGATTTTTTGCAAGGTCCAGAATCTTTACCGGTTCTCCCATATCCAGGACAAAGATTTCCCCGCCTTTGGCATAGGCACCTGCCTGTAATACTAAAGATACCGCTTCCGGTATGGTCATAAAATAACGGATGATGTCCGGATGGGTTACGGTCACCGGACCTCCCTGTGCAATCTGCTTTTTAAAAAGCGGGATTACACTTCCGTTGCTTCCCAACACATTTCCAAAACGGACTGCCACAAACTCCGTATCATAATGACGGTTAAAGGTCTGGACAATCATTTCACAGATACGTTTGCTGGCTCCCATAATATTGGTAGGATTCACTGCCTTATCGGTACTGATCATGACAAATTTTTCCGTTCCGTAATACGCCGCCGCCTGTGCTGTTTTCCAGGTACCGAATACATTATTTTTTACGGCTTCGTTAGGGCTTGTCTCCATTAACGGTACGTGCTTATGAGCTGCCGCATGATAGACAATCTGGGGTCTGTAAGTTTCAAAAATACTGTTCATGCGGTTGGTGTTTCGTACGGATGCGATTAACACCACCAGATTTAATTCAGGATGCTTATATAAAAGCTCCTGCTGTACATCATAAGCATTGTTTTCATAAATATCCACTAAAATCAACTGCTTTGGCTTGTGCTGGGCAATCTGACGGCAAAGCTCACTTCCGATAGAGCCGCCGCCGCCTGTTACCATCACCACTTTTCCACTGACGTAGCCTAAAATAGAATCCAAATCTACCCGGATTGGCTCTCTTCCCAGTAAGTCCTCTACCTCTACCTCTCTTAACTGACTGACATTAACCTCTCCATTTACCAGCTGATAGATTCCCGGCAAAGAACGAAGCTTACATTCCGTTTCCTTACATATCTCCAAAATTTCACTGATGACTTTTTTGGATGCAGAAGGAATTGCCACAAAAATCTCATCCACTCCATACACATCCACACATTCTAATATCTTATCCCTTCCTCCGGCTACCCGGATTCCCTGGATATAACTGCCCCATTTCTTCGGGTCATCATCAATGATACAGGCAATGGTCATGGTCGAAAAATTGCTGTTTACAATTTCTTTGATAATCGAATTGCCCGCATCTCCTGCCCCGATAAGCATTACACGAATGGTATTTTTCTTATTCTGCTTTTTATGCTTGAAGCTTCGCATAAACCGGTAAGAAAACCTGCTTGCAAAAATAAAAGAAATCAGAAGGAAGCAATACATAAAATAATAACTGTTAGGTACTGCCCTTTCTCCTACCTTTACCGCATACAGACCTACTCCGTTTACCGCCGCCGATACAAAGCAGGCTACGATAATATTCTGTAATTCACTTTCCCCCGCAAACGCCCACAGGCTGTGGTACAGACGGAAAATATAGAAAATAACAATGGTAAGTATAATATTAAAAGGCATAAAACGCACTATGGTTTCCAGAAAATGCTCCGGTATTGTATCGTATACAAATTCATAACGCATGGAAATGGCCAAAAAGCTTGCCGCCAGAATACTTGCCACATCATAAATTACAAAACTGGTTCTGCGAAAAATCAGTTGATAATTGAAATTCTTTTTATTCATCGTAAATCTCCATCCTGTGATTCCGTCTTCTGAAATAAAAGCGGAGTTATCACAACCAGAATCGCAATTCCAAAGAAATTGCAGATTTGGAAAATCCATTCCACCATTCCCGCACTTGCAAATGCTATGATTACTGCAATGGTCAGCAGTAAACAGGAATCTTCCTTTTTTTCCCTTTTATAACGAAATGCCGCCCAAAAGAAGCTTGCCACGCCCAAAAGGATAAATATACTTCCTGTAAGAATACCATTATCATGAATCATCTGTAAATATGTATTGTGGGCATGAACCGCAATACTGCCATCTTCCAGCGGCACTCCCATCTCTTCGTGCCCCGTCAGATTCCAATATTTCATATAAGCTTTAAAAATATCAAAACGGCCATTGGAAATGTCTGTTTTTTCATACATATCTTTTTCCGACGCAAGCAGATACAAATCCTTTTTCACATACACGGGATTTGTGGTAAAGCTTAGATACTGTGCTTCCTTACATATATTTTCCTTCATGGAAGAAAGCGAAATATTTCCGGTTTCCAGACCAAACAGCTTATTTCCCATAACCTTCCAAAAGGCAGTAATGTCAATATATAGTTCAGAGTCTTTTGGGTCTCCTTTTTCTATCACATATTCCCAGATTTCCACCTCAGAATAAACCGGGTCATTCCAAATGGCAGGAACCATTCTTTGTGCCGTAAATACTGCCGGAAAAGCCAGGATAAAAGAAACAATCAACAGGCAGAAGGCTGTCAGCATCTTTTTTACTTTTTTCTGTTCCCACAACCCCAGAACAAATACCACCATGAAAATCTGCGTCAGTACTGCCGCCAGATATCCGGTTCGTGAAAGTGTAATAAACAAATACGCATTGGCAATACCAAGCAGTGCCAGTTCCTTATAGCAGGCTTTCCAGCTTTTGGTTTTCCGGTACCGGATTAATAATTTAACCACAACTGCCGCTGTCACCAGTGCCAGATAATATCCGGTCATGGTTACCGTATGAAATCCCATTCCAAAACGATTATGCCGGAAACGCAGGTAAGGCCTGTGCATCAGACAGTACCCTGCCATATAAAGAAAATTTAAAATTATGCCGTTGCAAAAAATGGAAAGTAATTTTTCCCTTTCTTTCCAACGCCAGATACAGTAATAGAATGCCGTAAACATAACTGCCATTAAGCCTATCCATGCCCTGCCGTTTCTGAAAAGTAACATAAGAACCATCCACAGTCCCAGAAGACAGGCATAGGGCAGACAAATCTTCGCATTTACTTTTTCTTTCTTTCGAAGGATTCTTATTATGGAAATCACTATCTGCAGGCTTACCAGCACACCCACAATGATTACCCATGCCTGTAACCGGTACAATTCTTCCTGTTCTTCGATTCCAAGATAAGGTTTTATATAAAAATACCGGAATACCAGTGCAGCTATCAGATATACCAGATTCCACACTTTCCATAAATATTCTTTTCCAAAGGTACATAATAGCACAATTCCAAACCATGTCAACATTTTACATGCGGCATAGCTGTGATGGATATTATACAGACCGTTCAGATATTCATAGCAGGACCACAAAACTTTCGCAAAAGCGATTGCCATAACCCAGCCTGTCCATTCGGTTCTTATCCTGTTTCTGGTGATAAGCGGTTCACTGCCTTTTCTTTTATAATTAACGGCATAAAACAGGAACAGGGAAATTATGACAATTCCCAAATAATAGAAACCATAATTGATGGCTCCCACGCCAAATACTTTCTTGGGAAATACCAGAAAAAGCATTCCTAAAGTTCCTGCCGCAAGCAAAGGATTTGCAATAATCTGAACCAGCTTTTGTACGGTAATCTCTTTCTCTTTTAGTTTTGTTGTAAAACAATAATCTACGCCAAGGCAAAGCCCTTTACCAAGACTAAAAATTACTGCTACAAAAAGAAGTACCGCCCACCATGCAAAATTTCTGGTATAAACATAACGGATAATCAAATTTATCCCGGGCATTTCCTCTCCGCCATACAGATAAGTTCCATTGGCAAAGGAAGCAGATGCATTGGTATCTTCATAAAAAAGCTCCAAATCCTTTGTAAGACCCTCTACCGTATAATAATATTCCCATTCTTCCTGCATTTCCATGTCAATATCGATTTTGATAAAACCGGGAAATTTGGCATCTTCCTCCACTGTATAAAAAGTTTCCCACAATTGCTGATATGCCCCGTCATAAACCCGGAAAGTGATAATCTCTCCCTGCATATCGTTGGAAACATATAATTTCACAGCCTTTAAATAGTTTCCTTCCGCAATAAACATCTGGGTTCCGTTGTGTTCCACGCTGATAGGGTCCGAAACACTCAGAATCTTTTCATCACTTTTGGAAACCTCTGTTTTATGAATCACTCCAAAGGGCCATATCAAAAGAAACACCAAAACGGCAATTCCTATAATGCAATAT
The DNA here is from genome assembly GCA_964503695.1 of uncultured Lachnospiraceae bacterium. GTDB lineage: Bacteria > Bacillota > Clostridia > Lachnospirales > Lachnospiraceae > SFDP01. The sequence goes on along the minus strand of CAZDAT010000008.1, from coordinate 17,495 downwards.
TTTATTCCCTCACTGATTTTTATTTTCTGATTCATTTTCCTCTCCTTGTATTATACTTCCAATACCTCTTCCCAGAGAACTGGCATGGCAAACCATAGAATCAACACATATCTTACCAGATAGGTAGGTCCTAAAATTACCGTCAGCCACAAAAGCAATACTCCCGTAAATGGTAACACTTTATTCCAGCTCTTTTTCTGTAAAAAGTAACCAAAACCAAACATAAATACCCAGAACATAAAGCCCGGTGAAAACAGCATGGAAAGCCCCGGAACCTTTTGCTGGTACAGCTCCAGTGACATTTTCCGGTACTGCTCTTCCAGCCATGGAAATTTACTTTCCCTTGTTCCCGGCTCTTCTGTTTCAAATCCAAAATAGGAGCTGTCCTCATACATAAATGTATATTTCTGATGCCCGCCATACACATTGATGACTGCGTCAGGATACCAGTATCCATAAGAGGTCATAAGCCACGCATTTAAATAAATCATGGGCTTGCGTAAACCGATTTTTATCCACAGATTAAGATATTTTGCAGGATTTTCGCCAAACGCCCGATTGTTAAATTTACTTTTAACTAAATCCGACAGCCGTGCATTATATAAATGCATATCCTCTTCCGGAATTAAGGTAAATAAAAGCTCTTTTTCTTCTTCACTATAAGTTTCGGGAGCATATCTGTAAGTCCGTACCAGCTGCTGAATCGGCACGGTCATAATTTCCTGTTTTTCACTGTTATCTGCATGAGTAATCACAGTCAGCACCTGCAAACAGCCTTTGGAAAGTATGACAGAAATTACCATCATAAATATCATTTTATAAATATCATTTTTCTGTAAGTTCTTTAAAAATCCTCCAATAACCATAACCGGAATCCACACCAGATACGCATAGATACCATTGTTTCGAAGTAACATCATAAGCAGGGAAAAGAAAATACCTGCCGCTATATTCCCCTTATTCTCCCAAAACCTCTGAGGTCCTTCCCAAAACTGTAACATTTTTATCAAAACTACAAGAAAACAGGCCGTAAACCAGGTATCTTTGGCAGAGCATACCGCGTACATGGGAATCACCGGAAAGAAAGCATAAAACATAAATGCTCCAAAAGTCCAGACTTTGTTTAACCCTTTTTGTTTTAAATAAGTAATTGTATAACTAAACACTCCTGATAAAAAAAGCATCTGACATAAGGTATATGCCGCAATTCCTATATTATAGGAATCAAAAAGTTCCTTTCCCTTACATACAAATTCTCCCAAAATAAGGACATGAAGCAACGGATGATGGGTAGTAAAGCTGTTTTTTGCTACCTGTATATATTCCTCATAAGCATCGTATACAAAGGCTCCCGGATAAAATGCCAGAAAGACCGGAATCCAGCAAACAAAAATCAACAGCCAGTAAAGATAAAAATCCCGCTTTTTTCGCTTTTGTTCTCCTGCTTCCGCTTTCCTGTCCCTAACTCTTTTTTCCAGCCATTGCCAGAAAACACAAACAAAAGGAGAAAAGTACACCGTCAAAAGCAGGACATTGCACCAGATTTCCATCTGTCCCACATTCAGGTTCTCCACGGTTTCCAGTTGCTTTCCGATATTTAATGCCAACGCCAGAAACAGACTATATCCAATACCGATTCCGGTCTGCCACATACTTTTCTTTTCCAGTTTTTTGCACACCGCATCAAAAAGCAGGGCACTTAAGATACAAAACCATGCCGAAAGAAAGCTATTGGTAAATATAACTTCACTATTTTCCCCTGCCTGGAAGCTGATAGTTCCAAACAGCCCTGCTGCTCCCACGGCTCCCAAAAGAAGCCGGAGTCCCCTATTTTTTATTTTCTGCATCTTTCTTTCCTTCTTCTGAAATTGCAATGACATCCCGGACTACAAACTGGGGTGCATTATTCATACAGATATACATTCTTCCAATGTATTCTCCCACCAGCCCCATCATTAACATCATCATGCCGCCGATAAACATAATTGCCGACATTAAAGAACTAAATCCCACCGGAACTGCCGGATTGACAAATTTCTTAATAATCGTATAAATTCCATACAGGAAACCAAAAGCAGCAAATACACATCCGCTGACCGTAGCCACTCTTAAAGGTTTGGTGCTGAAAGCAGTAAATCCGTTAAACCAGAGTGCCAGTAATTTCCCGAAGGTATAACCGGATTTTCCCACTTCCCTTTCCCGGTGGTTTACAGCCACGTTGGATATCCGCTTTGTGGTTCTAAGTACCAGACCGATAATATAAGGATATGCATTTTCATATTTTAACATTTCATTTACCACAAAACGCCTTGCGGCAAAATAACTGGAAACATATAAATCTTTCGGTTTTCCCAGTAAGAACTGTGCCATCTTCTCATTTAAGAAGCTGCCGAAATTGCGGAAGGGAGAATGCTTTTTATGCTCATACTTTGCATAAACCACATCGTCTCCGGCTTCTATTTTTTCCAACAGTTTTCCCACTTCATTTGCCGGAGTCTGTCCGTCATCATCAAGACAGACTAAAATATCACCTGTTACCTGATGAAATCCTGCCATCAGTGCTCCATGCTGTCCGAAATTCTTTGCCAGGTCAACACCGCAGATATTGGAATTTTTCCTGCATAAATCTTCAATTACTCCAAATGTATTATCGGGAGAGCAGTCATTAACCAGTATAATTTCATAACAGTAGTCATTTAATGTCTCCATGGTATTTTTTATCTCTGTTACCACTTTTTCTATGGTTTTTGTAGAGTTATAACAGGGAATCACAAAGCTAACCTTTTTCTTCATGTCTGTGACCTTTCTTGCCTACACTTCTTTCTTGCCTACACTTCTTCTATTTTGTTTTCCTTCGCATCATCGCTTTCTTCCGGATTAATTTTTGCAAGTAAGACAATATCCCGATATCTTCCATTTACAAATTCTTCATCCCTTAAATAAGCTTCCTGTACAAATCCATTGTTGGACACACTATGGATGGATGCCGGATTATCTGCAAAGATTCTGGAAAAGGCTTTGTGAAGCTTTAATTCCTTAAATCCAAATTCCATGGTCAGCCCTAAAATTTCCGTTCCGATGCCTTTGCCTTTTTCTACAGGTTCTCCGATAAACATCCCATACTCCGCTTTCCGGCTTACCGGGTCATAATCTCTTAAATAGGTACTGCCGATGGGCTTATCATCTTCTATCCTGCAGACAATAAACTGAAAGCCTTTCCCGGAAAAAATCTCTTTTTCCAGCCATTGTCTGTGTCCCTCCACCGTAAAAGGCTTCTGGTAGATAAAATAGGGTCTCACCGCATCACTGTTTCTCCAGCGGATAATATGATTCGTATCTTCCTCTGAATCCGTAATGGGTCGCAAATATACCTGCTTTCCAACAATCCTTTTATTCTCTGTCATCCTCTTCTCCTCTTATTCCTCTGCAATTTTATAAACCAGCAATGTATCATTATTATCTCCGATACTGTCAATGAACTCTAAACAAACCTCTTTCCCAAGTGTTTGATAATAATCCGTAATAAAAGAAGCATCCCTGTCAGCACGAATCACAAAATAAAAATTCTCCAGTAAAAGTGCCTCTGCCATGGTAACTTCTGCCGTCTCCCCTTTCTCTGACAGAAAGCCAGCATAAGTTTTTCTGACCTCCTTCTGTAAAGGACTGTTACACATCCAGCCTCCCATAAGGTCATAATTCTTCCGGGTATTATCTACGTCTGCAAACATTTTTTCCACAAAGCTTACCGTAGAATATACATCAAAATAATAAAACTGCTGCGGATGTGATTTCGCGTACTCATGAAACATCTGCTGTGTCTGCACTATTTTCTCCCTGCGGTTCTGCTCCTGTTTTACTTTGTTAAATCCGGATACCAAAAATATAACAGCTGTTATTCCGAGTGTTACTGCCAAAATCTGCCGGAAATATTTCTCCCGGTTCCATAAGGGTCTGTCATACAATTCCTTCAACAGTATGGCAAGCAGTATCAGAAACTCAATGATATACAAGGGATGAGCAATTCTGTCAACCACCCTTCCCACATAAATCAGATACATCCATGGAATACATCGCATCACAAGCAGTAAAATTATATTACGAATATATTTTTTCTCTTTCTGTAAGAAAGCAAGTCCTATTACAAACCCATAACCTATCCAGACAAAATAATTATAAGGTGCATCCGAAGGAGAAATACTTCGTACCACTAATTCCCACACCGCATTCTTTATATGTTCTCCCACACCTCCATAGAGCCTGGATTTTTCATCAAAAGAAGCTATCTGTTTTAAAGTATTTGCTGTAATCGAGGAATCTAAACCAAAATTATAATTATCTATCAGTTGGTACTGCATCTTGGTGATGTCATTTTCTTCATAAAATTCTTTTTGGCTTTCATACTCCGGATACCAGGTATAATCATACACTTTTGTCCGGGCATCAAAGAAATTACGATATTCCTGCCAGTCTGCTCCCCGGTAAGCCAGCAAATCCATTCCCTTAAAAAGAAGGAGACCTAAAAGAAACACAATGACAAAAGCCACGTATTTTTTTCCATTTTCTTTTGACAGCACATACTTCCAATGTTCCTTCTTTATAACAATGTTTTCTTTTTTTTCTTCTGCCGCGGCTGCCTCTGCCCAGTGACAGATACCTGCAACGGCAAGAAACGGACAGGTTAACAGTAACATTTCACTGCGAACCAGAAACGCCAGCCATACCAGAAAAAGTGCCGGCAGATTTTCTATCCAGAACTCTGCCGTACTGCAATCTGTTTTCGACGTGTAAAACCAGAAACATGCAGTTCCTGCCATGACACCACATACGACAGAATACTGCACATACACCAGTTCCCACATCATAAGGGACAAAAAGACCACTGCAAGCAGGACATCTGCCGCAATTTTTGTCCTTTTCTTTTTAAAAAGCTGTTCTGTCCTGTACAGAACCATCCAGAAGCATCCCCCAAAGGAAACGCACAAAAACGCACCAAATACCGGTGCCTTTGGCAAAAGACGGTAAAGAAAGCTTAAAAAAGCACATAACGGATACAGCATCTGATTGGTATGTCCGTCTGCCGTACCGCTATAAGCCCCCGACAGAATATCTTTTATCAGCATATCATCATTCAAATCATAATAAAAATCAAAAAGAAGGGCTAAAAAAGCATAGATTCCCAATACTGCCGACAATGCCAGCAGAACATGAAATATTTTTTCTGTGGTAGTATTTTCTCTCATATGCTTTTTCCTTCTTTCTCTTTATTTGTAAAATTCTTTTACGGTATCACTGATATAGTCAACCTCTTCCTGCTTTAAGCCATAATACATGGGAAGTCTTACCAGGCGTTCACTTTCCTTTGTGGTATATTTATCCTCTCCATGAAAACGGCCGAATTTTAATCCTGCCGGAGCAGAGTGCAGGGGAATATAGTGAAATACAGGTTTGGTTCCTTTTTCCTCCATAAAATCAATAAACGCCGTTCTTTCTTCCAAGTCTTTTGTCTTTATATAGAACATATGTGCATTATGAACACACTCTTCCGGGATGAAAGGAAGGGTTATTTTTCCTGCCTCTTCCAGGACTTTTAAATTCTCATAATAACGGTTCCAGCATTCCAGCCGCTTTTTATTAATTTGCCCTGCCACTTCAAGCTGTGCCCAGAGATATGCTGCATTCATGTCACTTGGCAGATAGCTGGAGCCATAGTTCTGCCAGGTATATTTATCAATCTGTCCCCGGTGATATTTGCTCCGGTCTGTTCCTTTTTCTCTTAATATCTCTGCCTCTTCAATATACTTCTCTTCTTTTATCAGAAGGGCACCGCCTTCTCCCATACTGTAGTTTTTAGTCTCATGAAAACTAAAACATCCAAAATCTCCGATGGCACCCAGGGCTTTTCCTTTATAGGTTGCCATAACTCCCTGTGCGGCATCTTCTATCACCCAGAGATTATGTTTTCTGGCAATCTCCATAATCCGGTCCATTTCACAGCCGACTCCGGCATAATGCACCGGAACAATTCCTACGGTTTTCTCCGTAATGGCAGCCTCTATCTTTGTTTCATCCAGATTCATGGTGTCCGGGCGGATATCCACAAACACCGGAACTGCTCCCCGAAGGACAAAGGCATCCGCTGTGGACACAAAGGTAAAGGAAGGCATAATCACTTCATCCCCCGGCTTTACCTTGACCAGAAATGCCGCAAGCTCCGTTGCGTGAGTGCAAGAAGTAGTCAGCAGTGCTTTTGCGGTTCCTGTGTTTTCTTCTATCCAGCGGCTGCACTTTGCGGTAAACTGGCCGTCACCACAGATTTTCTGTGCCTTAATTGCTTCCTGTATATACTCCAGTTCTTTCCCTGTAAAGGGAGGTACATTAAAACAAATCATACTTGTGTTCCCTTCTTTCTAAATACAAAAATGATATTTTACTTTACTATCTTACTTCTTCCGCCAGGGTAGTATAGACTTCGTAAGCTTCATTTTGAAAGACATTTTCATAAGAATGTCTTTCCATAAAAGACATAAGATACTCTTTCTTTTTCACACTCTGTTCTCCCGCCGTATCTTTCTTTTTTATCACAACCATGGGAGCTTTTTTGAGTGCCTCTATTTCTTCCACAAAGGTATCATAGGAATACGATGCCAGGTCCGGCCACGCAGTACCTATGGCAAAGGGTTTTCCTAAGATGAAGCTTAGTCCCGGGCAGTCACCGTACAAAAGGACTTCCTCTTCCTGCATTTCTCTTCTTTCCAGATATTCCAGTAATTCCGAAAGCGATTCTCCGTTCTGCCTTGTGGTTTTCATACCCTTTAATGCTTTCGGATTCTCAAAGGTATACTCTCTTTTACTTCCATCCATTCCATCACGAAATACAAACCCGGCATGAAATCCCACACTTTGCACCACAATCATGATTCCTGCCATGGTAAGCATGGATTTCCACGGAAATGTAATCGACTCGTTTCCATCCGGAGTGAATTTTCTTCTTAATATTTTTATATAAGTGTAAAAAGCAAAGGGAGCCGTTAAAAACAGGTTATTTAAGTTCTGCATGGTATAATTATTGCTTCCAAGCGGTGTAATCAATGTAATTACCATGACAAGAACAGCCCATAATTTTTCTTCCAGTGAATTTTTCGTGCCCACCAGCATATAAATGGCGGCAATCCATACCAGATACAGTCCAATCATGCCCCATTCGTACATACTGGTGTAATCCTCGTAGTAGCGGAAGGTAAACATTCCCCTTCCCCACATAAACCGCAGAAGAACAAACATCCCAAGTACGTAAATTATCTTTTTTAAATTCGTAAATTTATCTTTCATTAAAAAGAACATGACCATTCCCATGGCAACACCCAGAAGCAGTAAGAAAATCCACTTAAAGGTTCTTTCATAAGCATTCACCACACTGCTGACCATGGACCATGCAGAATAGGTTTCATCTGAGCCCTGTATTCCGAAAAGCCCCTGAATCATATCGGTAATTCCTGTCACTCCAAACTGTAACAAAACAGCCAGTAACGGAAGAAGCACTCCTGTCAGATAACCCAGAACACATTTCATGGTCTTTTCAAAAATGACATTTATCTTTTTATGTTTCTTTCCAAGGTAATACCACAAGCCTATAATAAGTGCCATCTGGGTCAGGTTGGGAATTCTGACAAAGACATTCAGTCCAAGAACCATTCCTGCCATTCCAAGAAGCTTATCCTTTTCCTCTACAAGTCCCTGGTATAAAAGAATGGCACCCAGGGTAAGCAAAAGATAACTCATGTAATTATATAAAATTCCTGTTGGAATCCAGCAAAAACCTATCGCTGTCATTTCTCCCAAAAATGCAATCCACGCAGGCATCCACCTGCAAAACAGCTTATAAACAAGCAACGCATTTGCACAGATAAAAAGTGTCGTATACATCTTCATTCCAAGCACTGTGCTTCCTAAAGGCAGCTTTGTCAAAAGCCATCCCGTTACATTGGAAAGATAAGTGGAAACCACCCACATACCCTCCATGTTTTCAAAAAAGAGAAAATTGCTGAAGCTGTACATGGAATCGGAAACATCCACTCCCTGGTTGACCGTAAGAAAAGGATAAAAAAACAAAACAATGGGAAAAATATATTTTGTAATCACTTTCTGATATTTCTGATATATATTTTTTAACTGCTTCATACCGCTTCCCCCTTTTACTTACAATCTTAAATAATGCAGACCTTAAAATCCTTGGATATTTTTCTGCTTTGCAGCCTGTAACAAGCAAACCCTCTATATTCTTCAAAATATCCCCTTCGCAGATTTTCCTTCAAAATATTTTTTCAGGTTTCGATAAATCCATTTAAAAAAACAATCTCTGACAAAATCTACCATAACACCTGCAATAAAAATTGCAAGTACCGTAATAAGCATATGCGGGAAAATCAGAAATGTTCCTTTCACTTTTTCAATTCCCGCCCAGAGAACCCACTGTGTTCTGACTGCCAGGTTCTCATGTAAAAGATAAACCCCCAAAGTATAAGACGAAATTCTGCAAATAATTTTTGCCCCTTTTCCCTGAGGTATTTTTACATTTAAGAAAACATAAAACAGGGCAACCGATGCCAAAAGCACCAAAATATGATTATAACAGTATGTCATATCCATGGCATAGGAAAACGGCAACCCTTTCCTGCCAAGTCCTCCATAAATTACTGACAAACTCCAGATGGCTGCTGACAGAATAAAATACAATACTGCTGCTTTTTTTGCTGTCCCCCAAAATGGGATTCCATAGATTCTGATATAAGAAGCAATGAAAAACAGACAGATAAACCACCCAAAATCATAGCCATACGAATCTGTAGGTATAAAAATGGGCAATATGCTCTTGGGAACGGAAAACACAAGCAGCACACCTAAAATACAAAGCTGATGCTGTTTTTGGGAAAGCTGCTTTACTCCCCTGCTTAAAACAGGAACGCAAAGATACAATACCACATAGGCTGTCATAAACCAGTAATGCTCCATCTGTAAAGGAAACATCACATTTATCCAGTCATATTTATCCCATTGGCGAACATCTCCCAGTCCCAGTGCAAAACAGACAAGCGGAACTCCCAGGGAATAAAACATCAGTTGAAGCCACAGATTTACAAGCCTTGCCAGCTTCCACTCTGCTTCCAGAAGAAAATAACCGCTGATTAAAACATACACATTCGTGGCAACAATACACAAAGCTCTTACAAACCATAACAGGAGGTTTAATGCCGTAAATTCCTCGGCAAGTGACACCGCCGCTTCCCCCTTTATCAGGTAATGCAGTGTCACAACCATCAGCATGGCAATGATACGCAACAGTTCCATATTCGCCTGACGTGTTTTTGTTCTCATTGTTTTCCCACCTTACTCTTCTTTCCCTGCGACAAAGTTTTTCTATTTCTTGGCTTTTTCTTTTTTAAAAATCCAAAGCTTGCTTAAGAAATAATTTGATACAATTACCACAAACTGTCCCACCAGCTTTGCAATCATATTGTGAACCGACAACATATCTATCATGACAAACAAAATCACATTTTCCATCACCAGTGTCAGTAACCTGGCTGTCACAAAATCCTTAAATTCCTTAAAAATATTCTTTGCCCCGCTGACTTTACTCTGAAAAACAAAGGTTCTGTTGGTCAGATAGGTAAAAATAACACAGATAATCCAGGACAGTATATTCGCTATCTGCTCATACAAGTTCATCACATTGGCAAAAATATAAAATAACACCATACTGAGCACAAATGCCACACCGCCCCAGAATAAATAGTCAATGGCTTCTTTATACTTTTCATACAGGTTTCTGATTAATTTCATAGCTTTCCTCTTTCTGTTTTTCCAAATATCTTACCGCTATCCGCATTTTTGCTTCCTAGCGTTCCCTTTTTATCCTGCCGTCTTCTACCCGGTAAACCATGTCGCATTTTTCAATGGTCTGTAGTCTGTGGGCAATAATAATCAGGGTTTTCTTTCCATGAAGTCTGTTGATGGAATCCATAATGGCAGCTTCCGTATCATTATCCAGTGCAGAAGTGGCTTCATCCAATACCAGTACTTCCGGGTCCTCAAACAGGGCTCTCGCAATACCGATACGCTGTCTTTGTCCTCCGGACAAACGGATTCCTCTTTCCCCGATTCCCGTATCCAGCCCTTCCGGCAGACCTTTTACAAATTCATCAAGCTGGGCTTCTTTCAATACCTCCCACACTCTTTTATCGTCAATCTCTTCCTCCGGTATTCCAAAGGCAACATTTTTACGGATGGTGGAATCAATCATAAATATGGTCTGGGGAATATAACCGATATTCTTAAGCCAGCCTTCATAATTTTCTTTTACATTCACACCGTCTGCATAGATATTTCCGGTCTGTAGTTCCAACAGTCCCAGTAAAATATCCACTACGGTTGTTTTTCCGGCTCCCGAGCTTCCCACAATGCCGACAGCCGCCCCTACAGGGATGTTCATGTCTGCATGGTCAAAAATGAGCTGTTCACTGGTCGGATATTTATGAGTAATTTCTTTCAGACAGATTTCCTTTGTGACATCCAATTTTTTTACCTCTGTTTTATGCTCGTAATTTTTAGCATCATATTCCATATTTTCATCGTTGATTTCTTCCTGTAAGTGGTCACTTACACCCATGAAAAAGGGTTCAAAATAAGAAATATTATTCAGATAATTATTCATCCGGTTGGCACTGGGAATCAGCCGCATGGCTGCCAGCCCGAAGGTCGTAAGCTGGGGCAGCATTTCCGTTACCGTTGCCCCCTGTAGCATCACAATCAGCATGTAAAATACCAGACCTGCAATGCAGACGGTTTCAATCAAAAGTCTGGGGGTTGCGTTGAACAGATTATATTTTTGCACTGCATGGACATATCCATAACCGCATTTTGCATATTCATGGATAAAATACTGTTCTTTGTTGGCAATTTTAATTTCCTTGATTCCCATGACGGATTGTTCAATCCACTTAAACAGACCACTGTAGTAGTCCTGGTTTTCTTTTCCTGCTTTTACCAGTACGGGCTTTAATACCAGCTTAATTAAAACCAGCACTCCCACCAAGAGGACAGCCACCACCATAATCATCTGTGCATCCACCGCCAAAAGCACTGCCACCAGACAGGCAAACACAACTACCTCACTGATAAGCTGCAAAAAGTTCAGTATCAGACCATACATATTATTTACATCCGAGGTAATACTTCTCTGGATTACCGCCGTATCAGCATTCAGATAATATTCGTAGGGCCGCTTCATAAAATTAATCATCATACGTCTTGAAGTGGCAAACTGATTCGTATAGACAAACCGTAGCTGCACAACATTCTGCAAAAATAAAAATAAATTTTTTAATACAAATGCTCCCACCAGTGCCAGCATCATAATGATGGTAAACTGGGTTACATTTTTTAAACCTAAAAAATTATAAATCGCTGCAAAGAAAACATTGGTCCTTACCGCTTCCGGGTCCACCAGAACACTGACCACCGGAATTGCAACGGATATACTCAGACTTTCCAACACACCGCCTATCAGCATAAGAAACACAATCAGAATCATTTTTCGTTTCTGCTTTGCATCTAACAGCAGATTCATCTTTTTTAATATCTTAACCATTCTTTTTTCCTCTGTTTTAAACAAATATACTTCGACATATTATTTTACCATATATACATAGGAAAAGACAAATCCTTTTCATAAGGCACTGCTACAGAACCAATTTTGTATTTATCCTCATTTTTCTCATTGTGCAAGTTATCCTGCATTCTTCTTTTCTCGACATTTTTCATTTCTACTTTTGCATGAATTTCTTGCAAAAGTCATTTTCCAAAATATGGAAATTAAATTTATCTTTCATTTTTCTTTTTTAAATATATTCATTCTGTCTGTGAATTTCGGGAGCTTCATACTTATCCAGAAAATCTCTTCCCAGAAAAATCACTTCCCTTGCACAGGTAATGGCATCGGTTACCGTAAGAACCGAGATTACCTTATCCCAGTATATCCCCGGAATAAAGTTCATGACCTCCATGGGAAATTTTCCCCCGATGATAATCTGCCCCGGAAACTTCTCTTTATAATCCAGTACATCTCTTGGATGCGGCTTGATAAAGACATCCGCATTTTTTCCATAGGTGTCTGCAATATCTTTAAATATCCGTTCCCTGGTTTTTAAATCACACAAAGGCTCTGACAAAATCAGTACCTTTTCTTTTGCTTTCTTAGTTTTTGCCATCTGGTCTAACAACTGTTTTGGATTTTCCATGAAAATGGAAATTATCATAAGCTTATCTTCTTCTTTGATATTTTCTACCAATTCTTTTCTGGATTTTTCAATATACTTTGCACAGGGATATTTAAGGCAGGCAATATTATTTACTTCCATATCTATACAATACTTTCCATAACCGTTCTGGATAAAAATCAGATTTTTTGAGGCAAACCATGCCTTCAGCTTAAAATGTCCCCTGTTATCATACCTTGCGGTATCATAATGCATAATGCAGTTTAAACCGTCTTCAAGAGCATGGTAATAAATCTTTTTATAAGACAGATAATAGCCAATGGGGTCAGAATCACAAAATACATAAATATCTTTGTATTCCTTAAAATCCACCGGGACATAAGGCTCCTGCAGTTTTCCCAAAAGTTTAGTAAACCGGCTTCGGGAAAGCATATTTAAAACAAGATTCCCTTGATCTTTATGATATTTTTCCAGTTGCGGAAAAAAGCTTTCTTCCTTTTCCTCAAATTCAATTACCTCTTCAAACAATCCCGAAGCACAGGCTCTTTCTTTTAAGCTTCCAAAGTCATTAGACATCGTACTTAAAACCAGTGTGGCACCGCCACGTCTTTCCTTTGGCAGATTACACTCTTTCAAAATCGTTACATATACATGATAAAACGTATGACATACGTAGATTCTTTCCTTTCGGTTCATAGACTCTCCTTTTTCTTACATAAGCAGTCCGGCAATTCTTTCTGCCCCTTTTCCATCTATCACACTCTGCATCTTTCCTGAAGCTTCCTGCCGCAGCCGGGGAGTTTGATATTTTTCGTATAAGCGGCCAATATTTTCATAAACTGCATCCTGTCTTACATCCCCTGCATAAGCGATGATTCCGTCTTCTTCAAACTGTTCCACATTCCGCAACTGATTATCCGCAAAGGAATAAGAAATGGCAGGCACCCCTTTTGCACACAGCTCGTAAAGAGTCGTTCCGCCTGCGGAAATTGCCAAATCCGCTTTTTCCATATATTCATCCAGATTCGGCACATTCTGATAAAAATGAATATTTGCATTTTTTCCAAATTTCTCTTGTACCCTTTCAAAATCGGGATAAAAAATACCGCAGATTGCATTTACCTGCACTTTTTCTTCCGGTTCAAACATTTCTGCAATATGTTCAAGCATATGAAAACTGTCACTGCCGCCGGAAAGCACCAGAATATTTTCAATTCTTTCTCTGATTTTTTTTGCCTTACAATTCTGGTAAGCCTTTCTTACAGGCATATAAGCCGTTCCCAGATAGAAATTAGGCTGGGATTTATAATTTTTATAGGATAACTTCGAATAATAGTTTGCATAACATATGATATTTTTTACAGGATATTCAAAACTGTCCAAATCATCCAGATAAAAAACCTCCGTAACCTCTTCCAGGCTCCTTAAGTACTTTTTTGTTACCTGATAACTGTCTACTAATATTTTTTTAATATTCCTTTTTAAAATAAGAGGAAGAAATACCTCCAGTTCTTCCTCTTGTTTCTTCCAGTCTGTATTGAGAACAATCGTTTCATACCCTCTTTTTTCCAAAAGCTTAACAGGATTTTCATCGGCTGTAATAAAAACCGTTTCTTTTCCCTGCTCTTTTGCGGCATCCGCAATGGAAAGACAACGCATGACATGCCCTGTTGCAATTATTTCATTCATATCCACGCGAATATAAATTTTATTGGTATCGTTTTCGATAGACATAGATATCTTCCTTTTTTTCCTCTGCAAATCCTAATTTTTTAAAAAGTTTCCGTGAAGCCTGGTTAAAAGACATCACTTCCGCCGTCAGCAGGGCAATATTAAAGCGTTTTGCCAGAGCCTCTGCCTGCATTAGTAGAAGCCTGCCATACCCTTTATGCCGGAATTCTTCTCCCAGTCCATAACTAATTTCGGCACATTTCACTTTTTTTTCAGTTTCCGTACTAAAATCAGTTTCCTTTTCATCTCCGGTTTCAGACATAAATGATATATCAAGCCGCAGTTGTCCTATGGGAACTTTTTCCATCTCTGCTATATACAACAGACGGTTCGGGTTTTTAAGGGTGTTTTCCAGCCAGGTTTCATGTTCTTCTTTTGTGACACCCCTGCCGGAGAGAGAGTTTTTCATGGTTTCTTTATCATTTTTCCAGGCAAAAAGCAGTTCCTTATCCTTCATTTCTGCTTTCCGCAATTCTATTTTAGGCTTTCCTTCCATACCATTTCCCATAGCTTTATTTTTCTCCCAGAAGAGACTGTTTTATGGGAGTTCCGCGTTTAATATCCTTTAAGGCAACCTGTCCCATAATTTCATCATAAAACTTTGGTGCAAGACCATAGCCCGGGCGGATGATTCTTACATTTTCCTTTGTAATCTCTTCTCCTGCCTTAATGTCTTTTACGCAAAAAATGGAGCGTCTGAAAATCACATTTTCCTCTTCCTGCTTTGCGGCACCATAGCTTACCTTTCCTATGGCTTTCTCAGCCTGCCGTATATCCTGCACCATCTGGGAAAATTCTTCCGGGTTCATGGAAAAAGAAGAATCCGGATTTTCCAGACTTCTGTCCAGACAAAAATGCTTTTCAATCACACTGGCTCCCAAGGCTGTCGCCGTCACGGCTCCCACAGAACCAAGAGAATGGTCGGAAAGCCCCACAGGAACGTCAAACACTTCTGCCATATTCTGCATGGTACGAAGATTCATCTGGTCTGTGATTGCCGGATAGGCACTGGCACATCTTAATAGCACTATCTGGTCATTTCCCGTCTCCCTTATTGTCTTAACCGCGGCTTCTATATCACCCAAATCCGACATTCCGGTGGACATAATTATCGGTTTTCCTTTGGAAGCCACGTAACGAATCAGAGGTAAATCCACAATTTCAAAAGACGCGATTTTATAAAACTCCACCCCGATTTCTTCCAGAAAATCCACTGCACTGTTATCAAACGGAGTGGAAAAGAAATCGATTCCCACTTTCTTTGCTTCCTCTAAAAGCTCCTTCTGCCATTCCCAGGGTGTATAAGCCTTGCCATAAAGCTTGTATAAATTTTCTCCCTTCCAGGTTCCGTCTCCAATCTGGAAATATTCATTATCACAGTCAATGGTAATGGTATCGGGAGTATAAGTCTGAATTTTTACGCAGTCTGCTCCGGCTTTTTTTGCCGCGTGAATGATTTTCTTCGCATTTTCAATATCTCCTGCATGATTTGCAGACATCTCTGCAATGATATATACAGGCTGTCCTTTTCCAATACATCGGTTTTTAATCTTTACCATTCTTCCGTTTTCCCTTTCATTTTACCTAAAAATATGTTTCTTAACTTCAATAACTTCTATCCGATTTCTTTTTCTTTCATAAAACGGTATTTTACTTCCGCCACTTTCCAGTCTGTTTCATTGTCAATATCCTGCATTTCCATTTCATCAATCACGATGGCTCCGGTATTTGCACCAACCAGCCTTTTTGTTGTTTTAAATTTCATCACATCAAAGACATAAAACTGACCTGCATCATGATATATCTTCTCCAAGTCCTGGGAACGCACAGACGCATATTCCTCCCACTTATATGCCAGCTTATCCTCTTCCATGACCATTCCACGAAGGGGTGGGAAGGAAAATGCAGCTACCGGCATCACACTATCGTAGGATTTACTTTCCATCAGTTCCACTGCATTTTTTAATTTTTCAGCCGTAACAAAAGGGGCGGTAGGATATACACAGCATGCGGTTTCAAAGCTGCATTTCCTTTTTTCATATTCTTCCAAAACCTCCAGAAGGACATCTGCCGTTGCGGCAAAATCATTGGAAGTTTTTTCACTTCTGTAAAAGGGAACTTCCGCTCCCGCTTCCCTTGCTATCCGGACTATTTTTTCATCATCCGTGGAAACCATCACTGTATCAAACATACCGGATTTTAAAGCCGCTTCTATGGAATACTCTATAATGGGTCTTCCGCAAAATTCCCTGATGTTTTTATGGGGAATCCGTTTGCTGCCTCCCCTTGCGGTAATAATTGCTAATCGCTTCTTTGGCATATGTTTTCCTTTCTTCCTGTCAAAACACTTTTGTTTATATATCACGTTACTGCCGGACTGCTATTTTACACTCTTTCTTTTTTTGAAATTCCTGTAGCCCCAAAGTAGTTTATAATAAATAAGAAACAAAAGTGTGGATTTTTGCTGCAGGGCAATCAGTTTTTTCTCTTCTGCATTGGTTCGAAGCTGATAATAAGGGTTCTCCTGAAACGTGGGAAACCTCTGTTTCATTTCTTTTCCCATTTTTTTAACAAATCCATATTTTACAGGCTTTACCCCCACCATATAGGTAAACAGGGTGTTGACATAATAAAGAAGGGTAAAGCTATATTCCAGCTCCTTTTGATACTCTTCCAGATAGCCATACTTTCCGGCATCTTCCAGCATGATTTTCGCTGCCGTCATCCGGTCTTCACATCGCTTTGCAGATATCGTATGAACCGTAGAAGTCTCATGCTGGTAATAGTAATACATGGGCTCTTCTATATATTCAAAATGCTTTGCCCGAAGCATCCAGGACTTACTGATGGCATTATCTTCATAGAAAATTCCTTCCGGGAAACGATTCGGATAATCATAGATAATATGCCGTTGATATATTTTTACCACCAGACTTCCGGTATCTAACAAAAGGGATTTATATTTTTCTTTTGTAAGCACCCCGGTCTGGTTCCGGTTATTGTTATGGACTACCTGTCTGATTTTCATGGAATGCTCATGGGTCAGATGATAATCACAGCCGACCATATCTGCTCCGGTTTCTTCTGCTTTTTTCAGAAGCTTTTCATAATAATCACAGGTAATCCAGTCATCACTGTCAATGAATCCTATCCATTCCCCTTTTGCCGCTTCCAGTCCCAGATTCTTGGCTCCTCCCTGCTTTTTGTTTACCGGGGAGGCTATGACTTTGATTTTTCCCGGATATCTTTTTTCATAAGAGCGAAGAATCTCTAAGGAATTATCAGTGGAACAGTCATCCACTGCAATAATCTCGTAGTCCTCTATGGTCTGGTTTACCAGGGAATCCAGACAATATTCTAATTTTCCATCTGCCGCCATATTGTATACCGGCACAATAACACTTAATTTCATATCGTTTCCCTTCAGGTACCTTTGGTAGTGTCAAATTTACTACCTATTTTTTCTTTAAAAACCTTTATTTTCGGGAG
>CAZDAT010000007.1:0-23082 GCA_964503695.1 uncultured Lachnospiraceae bacterium | reverse complement strand
AAAGCGAAGGATTCTCTTTAAGAGACAGAGATGTCATTGCTTTAACAGAATCTATCGTAGCACGTGCTCAGGGTAATTACGCATCCGTACAGGACATTGCAGATGACGTTCGTGCAAAATTAGGCGGAGGTACTATTGGTGTTATTTTCCCCATTACCTCTCGTAACCGTTTTTCAATTGTCTTAAAAGGAATTGCAATGGGTGCTAAAAAGGTAGTATTAATGTTAAGCTATCCCAGTGACGAAGTAGGAAACGCACTTCTTACTTACGACCAGTTGGATGAAGCAGGCATTAATCCATACAGCGATGTATTGACTTTGGAAAGATATCGCGAATTATTCGGCGAAAATAAACATGAATTTACAGGTGTTGATTATGTGGAATACTATTCAGACATTATCAGGGAAGCCGGAGCAGAAGTTGAAATCGTATTTGCCAATCAGGCAAAAACAATCTTAAACTATACTGACTGCATTTTAACCTGTGATATTCATACAAGACAGAGAACCAAGCGTATTTTAAAAGAAAATGGTGCCAGGATTGTCTGCGGTCTGGATGATATTCTGACAAGCTCCGTTAACGGTAACGGTTATAATACCAGATATGGTTTGTTAGGCTCTAACAAATCTACCGATGACCAGATTAAGCTTTTCCCTAACGAATGTCAGAATCTGGTAGAAGATATCCAGGCTGAAATCTTAAAGCTTACCGGAAAACATGTAGAAGTTATGGTTTACGGTGACGGTGCTTTCAAAGACCCGCAGGGAAAAATCTGGGAACTGGCTGACCCGGTAGTATCTCCTGCATTTACAGCAGGTCTTCATGGAACACCAAATGAACTGAAATTAAAATATCTTGCAGATAATGATTTCAAAGATTTAAGCGGTGAAGCATTAAAAGAAGCTATTTCAAAAAGCATCAAAGAAAAACAGTCTAATCTGGTTGGCAACATGGCATCACAGGGTACAACTCCAAGACAGTTGACAGATTTACTTGGTTCCCTCTGTGATTTAACCAGTGGTTCCGGAGATAAAGGTACACCTATCATTTTAATTCAGGGGTATTTTGATAACTACACAGATTAAAAAATAAGCGGCTGCATAGCAGTCGCTTTTCTTATTTTCCCATTCTGTCCGGTATCACAAATATAAAAATCAAAGAACTGATAAGAAGCATATAGGGATAATAGAGATTGGGAAGTATCTCAAAGGCAGACACCTTTGCTCCCAATTCCATGGCTGCTGAAACAGCCACTAACATCTGTGCCCCATAAGGAATGATTCCTTGAAAAATACAGGAAAACGTATCCAGAATCGATGCTGATTTTTTCGCACTGATTCCATATTCCTCTGCCATTTCCTTTGCAATGGGATTTGCCATAACAATTGCTACCGTATTATTTGCCGTTGCAATATCCATGGCACCAACCAAAAGCCCCATTCCTAGACTTCCGCCTTTTTTGCCTTTGAATACTTTTCTGATAAATGCCAGAAGTGCCGCGAAACCGCCATATTCTGAAATCAGGGCACAAATAGCAGATACCAGAATCGCTACCATGGTAGTCTCAAACATCCCGGAAACTCCGGAACCCATACTGGCAAGTAAATCCGTTGCCGCAGTCGCTCCTGTTGCCAGCATGATAAAAGAACCGGTGGCAATTCCGATGAGTAAAACCACAAACACATTGATACCTATAATTCCGCCAAACAAAACCAGTATATAAGGAACAATCTGAATCAGATGGTATTCATGCTCAATGCCTGTTCCAATGTCCTCCACCAGAAAAGACTGTATCAGAATAATAACCATGGTTGCGATTGCCGCCGGAAGTGCAATTCCAAAATTCTCACGAAACTTATCTTTCATTTCACAGCCCTGGCCGTTACATGCCGCAATGGTCGTATCTGAAATAAAGGAAAGGTTGTCTCCAAACATTGCCCCGCCCACTACAGCACCGATACATAAGGGCAGTCCAAAGCCTGAACCGTTTGCAACTGCTACCGCAATTGGTGTAATCAGTGTAATGGTTCCTACCGATGTTCCCATGGCAACCGAAACAAAGCTGCTGACAATAAACAATACCAGTACCGCAAATCTTGCCGGAATGATGGACAGCAGAAAATATGCCACGCTTTCCGCACTGCTTCTTCCTACTACCCCCACAAAAATACCCGCAGTCATGAAAATAAGAATCATGGTAATAATATTTTTATCCCCAACCCCTTTTGCCATAACTTCCAGTTTATCCTCAAATTTCAAATCGGGATTTTGTATGCATGCTACTAGCAATGCTACCAGAAAAGCTACCACTATGGAAATATTATAAAATCCCATGGGAATTGCCAGCACATATTCAAATAAAATCCCCAGTCCCAGATAAAGAACTAAAAATACCCCTATGGGCAATAATGCTTTTGCATTTTCCTTTTTCATCTCATTCCTCCGTTGTACATCCTGCCTTTTTCAATACTCCTGCCAAAATCAAATCCGGCAGAAGCCGTAACAGTTTTTCTGACTGCTACAGACGATATCCCTATTTTACATGATTTTTTCAACTTCGTAAACCATGGATTATTTTTTCAATCTGTTACATGTAACAGTTCAGTACTCCACGTTGAAAAAGTCCGCTGCCGTTTCCTTTCACACTCCCCGGACAGGAAATTCTTAAATAAAACTACCGCAGAATGTACAACCAGGGTCTGATGACCCAGGGCAATTACTTTAACGGCACATAATACCGGATTGTAAAGCTTCCATCTTCATTCAGGGTAAAGGTATATGCTTCTGTTCCTTCAACGGTGCCGTCTGAACCACAGCCCATAACTACTTCCACCCCTTCTTTATAATCCCAGTCACCTGTATAAATGCGGTTTATACTTTCTTTATCTTTTGTCTGAAACTCCACATAGTCTTCCCCATCCGGTTTCACATTCTGTAAGGCTGACCTGTCCTCTTTCGCATTTTCCGTTACGAAGCTCCAGCCGGATTTTGTGGAATCCTCTGCCAGCAAGACATTTTCCATCCACTCTTCCGGTGTTCCACTTTCCACTTTATCCACAATACTATCTTCTGCATTGTTATTAACAGCTTCTTTTAAATATTCTTCTGCCGCCTCTTCATCTGCTTTTGTAACATCAAGAGGAAGGGGAAAGAGAGCGTTGATTTTGTCATAATCAGGATTTCTTCGGTAACTGCCTGTTTCTTCGTCGCAGACAAATGCCCTTGTTTCTTCTCCGAATGTCTCTACAATTCCCAAATATACACCCGTTTTTGCAAAGATTTCCAGATTGTCACACTCCAAAAGTTCATACTGGATTCCATCCTGTACAAAGGAAGCCACTCCGGCATTTAAAATCCCGTTATTCAGCTCCTGAAACGTTTTTCCCTGTACCAGGGGAGAAATACAAAACGTCTGATAATTTTCATCTGTCACTTCCGGCATGGGGCTTCCATCCTCTTTTTCAATGGCTGCCACTGCATAGGTTCTTTTTTCATCCACCACTGCCTTATCCTTTACATACTCTCCCAGACTGTTTCCCATAACCATTCCTAAAAAGGTTACACGATAACCGTTTGTTATCTGGGTCTCATTTACCAGGACTGCCTCTTTACTTTCAAAGGCTTCTGAAAGTGCCATTCCTTCGGTTACTTTTTCTGCCACCTGGGAGGGAGTAAGAAACCGGTATGCCGCATATGCCGTTGCCGAACCAAATATTAAGATACCTGCCGCCGCAAAAACTGCTGCCCTTGTCTGAAAGCTTTTTCTTTTCATTGTCTGAATCTCCTTTGCCTGTTTTAAGATAGACAGATTCAGGGCATCCGGCGGAAGAAAATCAGAAGTCAGTTTTTCTCTTAATAATTTTTCTGTATTTTTCACATTCATCCCTCCAATTGCTTTTCTAATTGCTTTCTTGCATGGTAAAGCCTGCTTTTTACCGTTCCCTGCGGAATGGATAACAGTCTTGAAATTTCAGCTATTGACATTTCTTCCATATAATACAGTAACAGGGGAATTTTGAAAGAATCCCGTAGTTTACGAATTTCCTGCCAAAGCTTCTTTTTCTCTTCCTCGAAAACCAGATTCTCAAAAATGTCCTTAGTTTCCTCGTTGTAAGCTTCTTTTGCAATATCAAAATCAACCTGCGGGGCAATCCGTTTTCTGATGGCACTTTTTCGCATCTGATTTTTCCACAATCTGATTGCTACAGATAAAAGATAGCTTTTTGGATTCTGCTCCCATCGTATCACTGTAATTTTTTTCACAGCCTCTAAAAAGGTCTCCTGATACAAATCCTCTGCCATTTCTTTATTCATCGTAAGATGCATGCAAAAAGAATAAATATCCCTTCCATACAAGTCAATACATTGTTCTAATTCCTGAATCGTCATTTTTCACTACTTCCTGTGTACACCAAGTATAAATTTAAAAAACAAATTTGTTTTTCACTAATACATTGTAACCATCTGGCAAATGGTTCAAAATTTTTTATTTTAAATTTTTTTCAAAAACAGCACCATGTCCAAAGCTTTTCTTTGTCCATGATGCTGTTTTATTTTCCTTTTATTTATTTTTTAAAAACGGATTGCCTTTCCATTCAATGCGGCATATTCCAGCTTTCCATCCACCCTGTATACCAGCTTCAGGGAAAAGAATGGCTCATCCTCCCGCAGTAGCTTTAAGAAAATACGGTCTCCCTCCCAAAGGTTTAACTTTTCAATCTTTTCTATCTCCACCCATTCCAGATTTCCTTCATTACAGATAATCTGCTCTCCTTCAAATCCGTCTGCGGTAAAGAGAGACATATACTCCGTTTCAATATCCGCAAACACAAAGGTCACAATTCCCCGATAGCAGTAGGAAGTCAGTTCATATCCGGTCTCTTCTTTTACTTCCCGAAGAAGACATTCTTCCGGGCTTTCTCCCGCTTCAAAATGTCCTCCCACGCCAATCCATTTATCCTTATTCACATCCTTTTCTTTTTTGTCCCTGTGAAGCATCAGATACTGGTTCTCTTTTTCTATGTAACAAAGTGTACTTAATTTTACTTCCATTTTTTGCTTCCTTTTCTTTTTTATCCTGCGGCTGCATCCGTATGCATTTCATTATATTTTTCTTCCGATATAATAGGATACCAGAGGATTTCTATTTTCTTTGCCGTATTATAATTTTCACACCACTTTTCATATTCTGCATTATCCATGATATTTTGCGGTTCATAATAATCATCTGCGAAATCATAATACACGATTCCATCACCGTCTGTATCTTTCTTGCTGGGAAATTCTGCATCTTCCTCTCTTTGTTCCCAGGCATCCATGCAGGCTGTTCTCTCATAAATATCAGTTTCTTCATTATACTGATACAGATAATAAGGCCAGAAATCATCCAGATTTGACCTGCCATGGTTATGGGAAGCTTCTTCTTTCAGATAGCCGTTCTCATAAATCGTCATATCCGGAAATCCTGCATATTCAATATAGACTTCCTTTGTATTTCTGTCATAGTCATAAATATACAGCACCATACTCCCATAACTGAATGTGTTTGTATAATTAACCAAAAGCTCTTCCCTGCCATCACCATCCACATCCATAACAGAATAGGTATTGTCATAAGGCATCCCGTCACATACCGCTCCGGCGGTTGCCGGAAAGATGCCGTTTTCGATGATTTCCTGTAATATGCTCCCATACACTTCATCTTCCTCCGCATCTTCTATACCTTCCGGTTCTTCTTCCATGAACTCCCCGGGTTCCTCTGTGACTTCTTCTATGAGCTCTCGCTGCGGCTCTTTTTCCAGATTTTCTGCTTGCGATTCATTTACCGTCTTTTCCTCTTTTGTTACTTCCTTTTCTATACCACAGCCAGTCAAGCTTAAAACCCCAAACAGTACTATGAGAAAAATTGCAATTCGCCTGTTCTTCATTCCCTCTTCTCCCCTTTTTAGGTCATGCCTTTTCTAAGGCAGCTCATCTTTTATTTCATCTGGAGGCATTTACCTCTTTTACTTTCTCACAGATATTTTCCCTGACCTTTTCAATGTATTCCTGTCCTTTCGGATATTGTTCAAATGTCAGCTCACCATAGGTTTCCTCTTCCAGACATTGAAGAGCCGTCTTTCTGTCGGCAAGCTCTTCCAGTAATTTCAGTGCCCGGTAATCTAAAAATGCCTCATCCATTAACATCATCCGAACCGATTCTTCCGGTATGCCTCCCTTTCCCGGATAAACCAAAAACGGGTCTCCTGCCGGAAAGGCACCATCTGCATCCGTTGTTTTATAAGGGTCGATAGGATACAGGGAATACTGGCTGTTATAAAAATTATAGCCCCAGTGCAGAAAGCCGTCTATCTGATATTTATAAAGCATTGCTCCCAGGATTCTGGTTCTGGCTCCCGGCATGGCAATAAAGCGGTTGGACACCCTTAAGCTCTGTGCCGTACAATAATATGTCCATAGCTTTTTGGGTCTTTTGTCCTCTTTTAAAAATTCCATTATGTAATCCGAAGCACATATAGGCTCTTCTATCAGTCCGTTTTCATAAAATTCATAATTGGAAATGGCATCTATCACAGGATAATCCTTCATATATTTTCTTACCATTTCTTTTGCCGCCCTGTAGGAAGCGATTTGTTCCTTCCCGGGTTCATCGGAAATATGAAAATACACTCTTTTTTTGATGCCAAACTCCTGTATTTTTTTATCCAGGGCTTCTAAAAACTTTCCCAGAAAGTTCCGGTATTCTTTACTGTCTGCCTTGGTTTCCCATCCAAAAATTCTTTTTTCTTCTCCCCGTACCTTTGCCATAATTTTGGGGGCACATTCTGCTCCCCACTGGGTAAACAGGTGGCTGATTTCATAATATTTAATCTTGCACCTTTCCCCCATCCTAATCCACTGCTCCAGTTTTTCAAAGCCGAAAGAATACGTACTGTCTGCTTTCGGAGCATCATCCTCCAAGATGACCTCCACCAGCTGGATGGTTCTTCTTTCTCCGCCTACAGCCGTATCTAAGGGCGGTGTAAAAACAGGGGTATAGAGCATATTACAATTTCTTTTTACGGCAGCTTTTACAAAGTTTTCTATAATCTCAAAATGCTCTTTTCCCAAAACAGGTACATGATAATAATCCGCAAGACAGTCACAATGAAACCATTCCGTGTGGGGAATCGTAAGCTCCGGCAATACAGCATCAACAACCTCTAACAAAACCTCTTTTTTTTCACAAAAGCTTTCTTTTTTATCTGCTTTTTCATGGGTTTTCAAAAAAAACACAATCTTATATGTTCCTGCCTTTGCATTTAAGGGAATCGAACAATCCACCCAAAGACTCCCCCACTGTCTTGCAATCATTCCAAATCCCATGGTATCGATTTCCCGCAAAAGGTCCGGGTACATACCGGGACCGGTCACCAGATAGTCTTCGTCTGTTTCTTCATGGTTTGTATACATACAGGGAACAGGCAGTACTTTTCGTACCCTGATATCGGTCTTACCAAAAGGCTCTCCAGCTTCTTTTACCTTATCTGTCCTCACTTCAATCCGGTCAATTTCTCCTATGGATTTATTTTTTCCTCTCCAGAAATAGGCAATCTGGAAAGAAACATTTTCTCCTTTAAAGCCGGTAAAATGTCCTTTGGTTTCTTTTGGCTCTTTTATGGGAAACACCTTTTCCATGGAAGACACCAGTTTACAACAAAAGCTTTCCTGCATATTTTTCCCCTTTCTTTCTTTTTCTTATTCTCCGTTACTTTCCCTGAGGTTTTATGTAATAATCAAAAACACTTCCCAAAATCTTTGTATTAATAAATGCAATCACTGCAATTCCAAAAACCAAAAAAACAGGCATACACAAAACAAAAGCATCCATCCCCCAAAAAGCAGGAATCGCAGCCACCAGATTCAACAGCAGAATCACCACCGTTTTCTTAAAATACCCGACACTCATGATAAAGGAATTTTTAAGAGTACCCACGATACTATTCTCAAACCTTGCCAGAAGTGGAAATGCGCAAGAAACCATCATTCCCCAGATAACTGAAAACAGATAAAATACAGTTCTTAAAACAATACCAAATGTTCCCTCCAGATTTTTACTTATGGAAATATCCAGAAATAATACCATGCCGCTTAAGGCAAATATCACCGTCATGACACACCCTTGTTTTAAATTCTGTCGAAACGACATAAAAAACATCCGGCTGACCGAAGAATCCGTCTTTTCCCGCATCCGAAACAGGCAATAATACAGTGCTGCACTGGCGGCACCCATGGTAATCAAAGGAAGGGAGCATAACACCCACAGAATATTTAGTATCATAATATCACAAATTCTTCCCAATGCACACATAATGGGATTATCATAATTAAAAAATTTCATTTTTTTAATTCTCTCGTCTTTCTTTATACCTGTTAAAAATTTAAAAACTTCTTAAAATCACTGATATACCCTTCGGCAGTCTCCTGGTTTCCGGCTTCTGCAAAAATACGAAGCAGAGGTTCGGTTCCCGAAAACCTGCAGCTTACAAAGCTTCCATCCTCAAAATACACCTTACATCCATCTTCATAACCAACTTTTTTTATGGGAGATGTAAATGCAGGCAGGCATTTTTCTTCCATAATGTACTGATGAATCTTTTCTTTTTGTTTTTCCTGAAAATGCAGATTATCTTCCACCATTTCAAAATGTCCATACTCGTTTTCCAGCATTTCTATAATCCGGGCAGGTGTCTGTCCCATGACACTTACCATCTCGGCAAAGAGGGAAGCCGCATAAACAGAATCTTTTCCATGAATATGTCCCCGCACGGTAAGACCGCCGGAGGATTCTCCTCCTAAGACGGCATCTACTTCATCAATTTTAGAGGAAATATATTTAAATCCTACCGGAACTTCATAGCATTTTTCCCCAAAGCTTTCCGCTATTTTGTCCAGCATATGGGTGGTGGAAATATTTCGGACTACAGGACCTTTCCAGCCCTTATACTTTACCAGATAATAGTAAAGCATACATAAGATTTCATTGGCACTGATATACCGCCCGCTTTTATCAATAATACCAAGACGGTCCCCATCCCCGTCCATGGCAATTCCAAAATCATAACCGCCCCGGATTACCATATCCGTTAAGGTACCAAGCGTCTGCTTCGTGGGTGCCGGCATCATACCGCCAAAATACGCATCCTTATTAAAATGAATGGTATCAATGGTACAGCGGGCTGTATGAAAAATAACCTGCAAAGGATATGTTCCCGAACCATGCATGGTATCAAACAAAACCCGGAGCCCTCTTTCCCGTAAAGCATTCATATCAAGCTGTTTTATGATATCATCCAGAAAGCTATTAAAAGGATTTTTTAAGAATTCAATTTTTCCTTCCTCTACCGCTTTGTCAAAGCTACAGTAGCAGACCTCTTTCACCTCTTCGATAAGCTTTTCCAGATACCGGGTCGTTTCCAGGGGTGCATCCCGCCCTTCTTCCACAATCAGTTTTATACCGCTGTAACTGGAAGGGTTATGACTGGCTGTAATCTCAATTCCGTAATACAGCTTTTTGTCCATAACCGTATGCATAATCAACGGTGTCGGTGCCGAGCGGCGAAGAAACCACACCTTCACCCCGCCTTCTGCCAAAACCTCTGCCACCCATTTTGCTGCCGTTTCTGATAAAAACCGTCTGTCATATCCTATAATAACAGGTTTCTCCATTTTTTCCTGCTCTTTTATAAGTTTTACAATTCCTGCTGCCACAAGACGAATATTTTCACAAGTAAAATCTTCTCCTATGACGGCTCTCCAGCCGCCTGTTCCAAATTGAATCATAGCTTTTATGCCTCCTTTTGTAACTATAAATCTCTGGTTTCCCATTTTTCCAAACTGCCACAGGGAAAACATTTCTTCTTTTATATCCACAAAAAAGACGCTGTCTGACCATTGACAACGTCTTTTTTGATTCTCAACTATCAGTTGAACTGTATTTTATATCTCATATTTTCTGCCATTTCCCATGAAAAGCAACTACTTGTTATCTGCTCTCCAGGCTTCAATCTGACTATATCCTTCTTCCATTACCACATCAATACCATTTGCCTCTAATTTCTGAACAAATTCCGGTATATACTGCTGTGGGTCTACCATTCCGGTCTGTAACATCGGAAGATATTCTTCAATCACATTGGAAAGTGCGGCAAGCTCTGTCGTTACATTTTCGGTATCAAATACAAATCCTGCATGGTCGGCAGCCTTCATTCCGATATTACGTTCCATATACTGGTCTGCCACATCATCAGGATAAGAGATATCCCACTTCTGATTGAAAATCGTTCCAAACTGCCAGCCATAAGTGTAAGTATATCCATTTTCATCTGCATCCACGGTACCGCCAAGTGTAATATCCACCCTGTCATCACCTACTGCTGTGTAATGTACCCCTTCAATACCATGACGAATCAGGGTACCTACATAAAGGTCTGAATTTAACAGATTAATAAATTCCATTGCTTTTTCGGGATATTTGGAATTTGCAGAAATCGCCATCATACCGCCATAGACTCTTTCTGTGGTAAATACAGGGTCATATAAAGGAATAATTTCTACACCGTGTCCGGATGCGGCTTCTTCACTTTCTTTATATCCCGGAGAGGAAGAAAGGAAACGTGCAAATAATTTTCCATTATAAAAATCATCCTGAATCTGTGCATTGGAGCTTTCGGAAGCATAATTTACAGGGTCTGCTCCAAGATATCCGTTAAGGTACCATTCATGAACCAGATTACAATAATCCATAAATTCCTGTGTATCATACACATTCATAACTTCCTCTTCGCCTTCAAAATAGTCATATGCACTAATCGGGCTTGCAACTGCTCCTGATAAAGATTCAAACGGAACCAGTAAAGAAAATCTCAATCCGGTAGCACCAATCACATCTTTTCCTTCTGCTTCGGAGTTTTCTTTCACAATTTTAAGAGCTTCCCCGAAATCTTCCAGGGTCTTTATCTTTGTTAAATCAATACCATATTCTTCTGCCATGTCGCTGTTGACTTCAATATTTCCCTGGGTACCCATGGATTTATATACCGGTACGGCATAAAGAGAGCCTTTTACTTTGGCAGCTTCCCATACATCCTCAGGAATAAATTCATAAGTTTCCGGTGCATATTCCTGTACTAACTCTGTCATGTCCGCAAATGCTCCCAGATTGACAAAATCCACATACGGCAGTGCACTGTTTGAAGTAAAGCAGATATCAAAATATTCACCTGAGCTTACAAGATTAGGCATTTTTTCTGCATAATCGGAAGCAATCATAGGATAATATTCAATTTCAACACCAATTTTTTCCCTGGTATACTTATTAAGCTCTTCAATTACCATTTCCGTATCCGGGTCAACATTGTCTACCACGTTCATATACCATTTTAAAGTAACAACTTCCTCGTTTGAAGCAGCTCCTTCTTCTCCTGCTGCTTTTTCACCGGATGCATCCTTTCCACAGCCTGCCAGGGAAGAAAGTGCAAGCACACCTGCCAGAATCAAACCAATCATTCTCTTCTTCATTTTGTCCCTCCAATTTTTCTTTTTCTTATTTCATATATTTACTTTACAATGTCAGCATTTCCAATCACTGCTTCCTGTTTTCCTGCCGCCATTGTACAGAGTAAATTCTTTTTAATAACTATCCCTTTACGCCGCCTACCGTAAGACCTTTTACAAAATATCTCTGGAAAAACGGATAAGCCAGCATAATAGGCAGGATTACCACAACCGTTAATGCCATCTGAAAGCTTTCTGTCGGCAGACTTTTTACCATCTGCTGCATTTCCATTGCATCCATTCCCTCAGATGCTGCATTTAACAATGCCTGCATGGAATTTTGCAGGCTCTGCAAAAGTGTCTGAAGCGGATATTTTTTAGTGTCAAACATATACATCATTCCATAATACCAGTCATTCCAGTAACCTACACTGGTAAATAATGCTATGGTTGCAATTCCGGCTTTGGAAAGAGGCAAAACAATGGAAAAGAAAATCCGGAATTCCCCAGCTCCGTCAATTCTTGCCGCTTCAAATATTTCCATGGGATTTCCCTTTAAAAAGGTTCGTAGAACCACCACATAAAAGGGATTAAATGCCAGTGGCAGAATCAATACCCAGATAGAATCCCTTAGCCCCAGAATCTGGGTATTTACCATATACTTTGCCGTGGTTCCGCCGGAAAACAGCATGGTAAACACCATCATTGCCGTAAGTATTTTCCCATATTTATAATCCGGTCTTGCTAAAACATAAGCAAACATGGTCATGACAAGCAGACTGAAAACCGTTCCAAAAACCGTTACAAAAACTGAAATTCCTGCCGAGCGGAGTACCTGTATTCCAGTTTCCCAAAGATAGATGTAACCATCCAGACTCCATTCCATTGGGAAAAAGGAATATCCTTTCTGATGAATACTTGTCTGACTGCTGAAAGAAATAATCACTACCAGAAGTAACGGCAATACACAGGTAATGGCATATATGGTAAAAAACACTAACAACAGTCCGTTGCTTCTCTTGCTTAACTGATTAAATTCCTGTGCTTTTTTCTTCTGTTTCTTTTTTATTTTTTTTCCCGACATATCTTCCTCCAAATCTGCGGTTCTTTTTTTCTGCACCCTTAAAACAGTGCACTGTCCTTATCAATCTTACGTACGATTCCATTGGAAACCAATACCAGCACAAAGCCTACCAGTGACTGATAAAAGCTTGCCGCCGCAGACATTCCAATGTTATTACTTTCCTTCAACGCCCGGTATACATAAGTATCAATTACATTGGTTACCGGGAACAAGGGACCAGAATTTCTCGGAAGCTGATAAAAAAGTCCAAAATCCGAATTAAAGATTTTTCCTATATTTAAAATAGTCAATACAATCATCAGTGTTTTCAGGCTGGGCAGGGTAATATATTTAATCTGCTGCCATTTGCTGGCACCATCCATCAGTGCCGCTTCATAATAATCCTGTGATATTCCTACAATATTTCCAAGATACATAACGGTGGAATATCCAAGCCCTTTCCATATCTGGAAAAATACCAGAATATACGGCCATGCTTCTCTTTTGGTATACCATGAGATATTTAACCCGAAAAGATTATTAATCAGACCATCCTCCATACCAAGGAAAGCATATGCCACATTGGAAACCACAACCCATGACAGAAAATAAGGTGCCATAAAAATTGTCTGGTAGACCTTCGCCATCCGTTTCTGGCGGAGCTCATTTAAGGCAATTGCCATGGCTACTGCCAGTACCAGGTCCAAAACGATAAAAATAACATTATACGCTAATGTGTTTCTGGTAATCAGCCATGCATCATTACTTGTAAATAAATACTTAAAATTTTTCAGTCCAATCCATGCACTTCCAAAGATTCCATCTGAAATTTTATAATTTTTGAATGCCAGAACCAGACCCGTAATCGGCAGATATTTAAATAAAATCATCATGATTAAGCCCGGCAGTGCCATTATGGTTAAGGGAAGGTATCTCTTAAAATACAACCATCCGCTCTTCTTTTTTGACTTCATAACATTTTCTTTCCCCTTTTTTCCATAAATATCTTTGTTCACTTTTATTATAATTTCATGCCGATTCCCTCACAAGTCGACCTTTTTTTTAAATAGTGTCTTTTTTTCATTTTTCTTTTTTACTGTCACACAAAAAAATTATCCAAAAGAAAAAGCATCACGCACAAAGAAGTTACTTTTCCCTTCCGTTTAAAGTCGCTTTTTTGTGCATAATGCTGTTTATTATTTCTCTGCCAGAATAATTTTGGCTGTCAGACTTCCATCTTCCCTGTTATAAAAGAAAAGCCCGCTTCCGGACTCAAACCACAACTGAATCCGTTCATTTACATTGCGGATTCCAAACCCATGGGAAACACTAAGCCCTGAGTCTTCATATCTTAAATGCTTATTCAACTGTTCTGCATTTCCGCTTATTCCGTTATCCGTCACCTCAATCAGGCTGCATTTTCCCTCTTTCCATGCCGTTACGGTAATCTTAAGCTTCTCACCTTTTGGAGGCTTGGCATAATAGATGGCATTTTCTACCAGAGGCTGGATGGTAAATTTCGGAATCTGTATGGAAGCATCTGCCAGATGATTTTGAAGTTCTATCTGATTTGTATGAAATTGCTGGTATATTGCCATAAATTCCTTTACATTCTGCATTTCCTGTTCAATAAAAACCTTGCTGTCAGCATCCGTAATGCTATAACGCATAATATTGGCAATGGAATCCACACTATCTGCAATTTCCGTGCATCCTTCCAGCAGAATCTGACAGTTTACTGCATTTAAGGCATTAAAGATAAAATGGGGATTTATCTGTGCCTGCAAAGCCTTAAGCTGTGTCTGCTTCTGCAGCTCATTTTTCTTTTGTATATCCAGAATCAGTTCATTCACATGGTCAATCATTTGCGAAAAACTGTTTTGAAGAAGCACCAGCTCCTTATCCGAAGATACGTTAAGCCTTTGCTTATCAAAAGAACGCGTATCCTGTATCTGGCTTATAACTGACGAAAGCTTCACCAGGGGCTTTGCCATGGCATCACTTAAGAAAAACATTCCCACAAGTGCAACCAGGGTAATACATCCATAGATATAGGTATATATTTTTAAAAGTGGAAAAATTCCGGCTTCAATATCCTGTATCGGTGTCAGATACAAAATCTGCATATCGTAGGTCATGGTATCATAAGATACCAGATACTTTCCCAAAGAAATATCTACCTCCAGCTCTGCCCCGCCAGTTTCCTTACGATGTTCATAAACCTGCCGGTATTCCTGCAAATCAATCAAGTCATCTTTTCCATAAAGAAGTTCCCCATTCTGGCTAAAAAGTGCATAGCCGCTATGCTCTGAAACGGACAGACTGTTAAAAATCCTCTCCATTTCAGTTAGAGGTATCTGCACTAATAAAACCAGATACCTTGAGGAAGAAGCAGAATTTCTATAATAGGTATTGGTAATGGATTTTGCAATACAAAATTCCTCTGTTTCCTGATTTTGAAAAACGCAGACCCCCTCTTTGCATGCCTGCTGATACCAGAAAGTCTCTTTCACAGCCCCATTGGAATGTATGGAGGAAGATACATTGGCATTGTCGTTCCAAATCTCTTCCTCAAAATAGGAGGCAATGGCAAGCTGGTCCGACAAAAGCAGTGTACAGTGATAGGTGTAATCACTATATAAAAATAATTTTTGAGAAATATAATTGGAAAACAGCTTTTTAAAAGATGTCTGATATCCGTAAAAGGTCATGATGTCTTCTTCTTCATCCGCATTCAGATAAGAGCCTAAGGTCTCATCTCCTGCCAGCTGATATGCAATCTGGCTTACCGACTGCAAAAATTTATAGGCGGCCTGATTATTCAGTTCCAGTGTGGTTTGCTGCCGCCTTAAGGTATCGTCATACATGGTATTATACAAATACCGGTAGCTGATGATATACGCAAACAACATAATGACCAGAATGCTTGCCGCTGTCAGAAAAAATATTTTTTCTTTAGTTTTCATAAAGCTCTCCCTGCCAGAGGGCATTTCTATATTCGCTTGGCGTATATCCCGTCTTCTTTTTAAACAGCTTTGTAAAATATTTCGAGTCATTATAGCCGGATTTTGCTGAAATATCCGCTATGGAATATTGCGGGTCTTTCAGCAGTTCTTTGGCTTTTTGCAAACGAAGCTCGGTAATATAGGTGCTCATATTTTTCCCGGTGGATTCCTTAAAAACCGTACTAAGATGCGACAGGGACAGGTGCATCGTGTAGGAAAGGTTGGAAAGATTGAAATCCAAATCCGTATAATGAGCTTTAATGTACTTAGAAGCCAAAGAGGCAATGGCATCCTTATGGGTCTGGGAGTATATGGGAGCATTGATACTGGTCAGAATGTCATAATACTTCGTAATCAAAAAATCCATCTTATCATATTTACTGGTCATATCAATAAATTCCGTACTGGTTCTTTGTCTGGCTACCGCTAACGCCTCCTGTTTTATCCCCATTTCCTGCAGATAACCATACAGATAATCAATCAGCTGAAGCCCCACAAAGGTATTATTGGAGCCGGACATAAGTTCTTCAAAAAGAGCTGACTGGAAAAATTCATCCAGCATCTGCTGGTCATTGGCAGTTAATGCCTCTCTTATTTTTTTCATCAGACTTCCATCCCAGACAGCGAAATAATTTTTCCGCATTAAAAGCATCTGCTGATGAACGGAATCCAAAATATCATTCAACTGCTCCAGCTTCTTGCGTGTAATGGGTTTTAACACATAGTTGCTGACACCATACGAAATTGCCTGCTGTGCGTATTCAAATTCCCCATATGCGGTAAGAAGAATCATGTGGATATACTCATATTTTTCATGCACAATCCGGGAAAGTTCAATACCATTCATGGAGTCTCCCATCTTAATGTCCGATATTACCACATTCGGATGATGCTCTTCTATCAGCACAAGAGCTTCTTCTCCGTTGGAAGCCGTTCCTACAAGCTGTCCTTCAAAACGATTCCAGTCCAGCAATTTTGTCAGGGTCTCTGTCAGAATACTTTCATCATCCACCAATAAAATTTTTAACATATCATCTCCATCTTATTTCTTACTTTTCCCATTCCTTTATGCATTTTCCACCACAGGATGGATTTCAAATAAATAAGCTATCTCTTTTTCCTTTAGCTGGTACTCTTCTGCCAAAGCCGGACCGCAGGCATGGGAACCCAGACCGGAAACCTTATAATCAATACGCACATGGGTCTTTCCATCGGATATCAGTTCATCCGTATGCTCTGCCTTCGTTAATGCCTCCTTGCTGAAAGCAGAAACGTTGCATTCAAAAGGAGCTTCTGCCTCAAACTGGAGGTTTCCGATTCTAAGAAGCCGCACTTCCACATGATTTCCATGCTCCTGCGGGCGGACATAAGGAACATATTCTGCTTCGGCACTGCTTTCGTATCTTCCCACCGTTCCTGCATGGCACATATCGCAATAGCTTTCCAAAGGACCGTTTCCATAATAAGAAAATGGCAGGTTCTTTTCCTTCATTGTAAATTCAAATCCAAGCCTGGGCAGGAAAAATACATTTTCCCGGATTTTTCCCATAAGCTCCAGACGGATAACACCTTTCTCATCTACAAAAACAGTTAATTCATAGTTACAGAAAGGTTTTCTCGATACACCGGAAAGGGAAGCTTTTACATGAAGTGAATGATTCTCAAATCTGCAATCATAGACCTTAGATAAAAGCTTATCGAGATTTTCTCCCTCCCAGATATTTTCACTTCCCCAGAACACCTTGATTTTTCTGTCATTATCCGTAGGGGCACGCCATGCCGTCAGACGCACCGGCTCTTCCAGCTGTTCTTTCCCATCAACCACCATGGAGGTAAAATTACCATACACTTTTGAAAACGTATAAGAAAAGCCTTCTCCCGAAAAGACAATTTCCCAAGGTTTTTCTTCTGCCAGAGCAGGTCTGGTTTCCACCTTTTTATGTTCCTTTTTTTCAAAGGTCTCTGACAGATTATGCTGCATCCATGCCACCTCTTTTCCCTGATGGAAAAGACGGCAGGTCAGATACAGACCATATTCATAAGAAACCTCCTTTGCCAAAACCGGAATTTCCATACTTTCATGAGGCAGCAGGGAAAGCTTTCTTTCTTCCTTTGAAATTAATTTTCCGTCTGCCTCTATGGTATAAACAAATTCACATTCCGAAAAATCCGTAAAATCATACAGATTTGTAACAGTTAGGATGCCATTTTTATAAACCGAATCCAAAGGCTGAAAAGCAGTTTTAATTTCTAAAGAACCTGCCTTGAGTGTTCGGTTGGAAAATACCATTCCGTCGCAGCAGAAATTACCGTCATTTGTCAGTTCTCCCTCAAAATCCCCGCCGTATTTTTGCACACCATTCTCCATAACCACATGGTCAGCCCATTCCCAGACAAATCCGCCGATTAACTTCGGATATTTTAAAAACTCCCGGCGATAATCCCAGACATCCCCCGGTCCGTTACCCATGGCATGGGCATACTCACATAACATAACGGGCTGTCTGATATTCTCATCCTCTGCCATCTCTACAAGCTCCGAGGGAGAAAGATACATACGGGAAATCACGTCCGTATTCCTGTAATCTCCTTTTCTGCTGGCATCCTCACAGTGACGCAGTCTGCCGTCTTTTAAGGTTTTGAGCCATTCCAGCATGGCAATATGGTTCTCACCATGTCCCGATTCATTTCCGGTAGACCACATAATGATGCAGGTATGGTTTTTATCACGCTCCACCGCCCTCTGCATTCTTTCTAAAAATTCTTTTCTCCAGACCGGATTGGATGCAGGCCAGTCCGTACTTTCCATGTCAAAGCAGGATTCTACATTTGCAAACCGCCGCTGCACTCCATGGGTTTCAAGGTCGGTCTCTAATATCACATAAAATCCCATCTCATCACAAAGCTCCAGAAATACAGGGGATGGGGGATAATGTGAGGTTCTGATGGCATTAATATTCAGCTCCTTCATTAGTTCCAAATCTTTTTTCAATTCTTCTTTCGTCTGACACCATCCGTTTTCCGGGTCCGTATCGTGATGGTTCACACCATGAAGCTTCACAGACACACCATTCACCAAAAACTCATACTTCTTTGAAATTTCTATGGTACGAAATCCTGTTTTTTGTGTGATTTCTTCCCCTTCACATTCTATTTTGACCGTATAAAGATAAGGCTTTTCCGCATTCCACAATATAGGATTTGCTATCTTACAGGAAGCTTCTTTTCCTTCCTCCATCTCTCCCAAAAAACTGCCCTCTCCATCGTAAAAAACGGCTTTTACAGGGCGGTCTGCGGTTACAAAAATGCGGTCTTCCTTTGTGTATACATTTATCTGGTTTACATGGTTTAAGGGTCTTTGCAATACATAAACGTCACGAAAGATTCCATTCATACGGAAAAAATCCTGATCCTCAAGATAACTTCCCGCACACCATTTTAACACCTTAAGACGCACCCTGTTTTTGCCTTCACAGACAAACTCCGTAATGTCAAACTCCGCCTGCAGATGGCTTCCCTGCGTAAATCCCACATAGTTGTCATTTACATATAAAAAGGCACAGGAGCTGACTCCTTCCAGGACCAGATACACTTTTCCCCATATTTTATGTAAGAGAAGCTCCCGTTCATAGACACCACAGGGATTTTCATCCGGCACAAAGGGAGGGTCAAAGGCATATGGATAATTTATATTCGAGTAATTCGGGTTTTCATACCCCTGTAACTGCCAGCAGGACGGTACAGGAATGGTGTCCGCAAACTCAATGTTTTCCGGCACTTCAAAATCTCTTTTATAATAAGCAAAGTTCCATTCTCCATTTAATAAATGGTATTCAGATTTTCCTTTCGGAATATAATATGGCCGCTGGGGCAAACGATTTTCGCTTGTTTTCTCCGGGTCTTCATACATACGAAGCATATACTTTTCCTCCCTGTTACATTTTTATAAAAATGCTACCATAAAAAAGCAGGCATCGCAAGATGCAACAGTTTAAGAAAAGGTGGTTTATTTTTTATCTGTCTTTTGTGCCTCGTAGATTACCCTGTTCTCTTCTTTTGGAAGTATAATCAGAAAGAACATACTAAGAATAGTAACTATCTCTATGATAATGACAGCTTTCCGATAGGACATGACATTTCCCAGTAAACCCGCAATCATCTGAAACAATATCCCGCCTGCGGCAAACATAACGTTAAAAAAAGCATTGACCCTTGCACGAATATTGCCGGGCAGATAGCTTTGTACTGCCGCCTCACGAATGGTTGCACTTCCACAGCCCAGCCCTCCGCATAAAAAGCGGTTAAAAACCATGCCCAAAAATGGAAGGAATAATAAAAGCCCATTCATGGATTCATAGATAAAATAGACACATTTGGTAAATCCATAACGTTTTTTCACCGGAATTTCTTTTTTGTACCAGACAAGGGAGCTTAACATCCTTCCTGTCATTTCCGCACTTTTTAAGAACCCGAACATAGTAACCGTCAAAAAAGAGCTTGTCTGAAAATATGCCTGATATAAAAGATTTACACCCTCATTTGCCCCATTTGTGATTCCCATATAGGTATAGATATTGCGGATTCCTTTTTCCTGTCTGATAAATTCGATTCCTTCCCTGATATCCGTAAGATAATGCTTAAATGAATATTCCTGTATCCCGCCTCCAATGCTGTTCTCTTGAATAGAATTTTCCATGAAGATGGAAACAAAGGTCAGAAATGTTACCATAAAAAATATCTGATACAGCTTCACATGCTCGTACAAAAAAGCAGCTACCGGAGCCATAATAATACTGACTGTTGGATATAACACACTGCTGACTGCATAGCCCTGCTGTTCAAATCCTTCCGGTATCAGATCCGGAAACCACGCATCATAAGCCAGACGGTAAAATACAGAGATGGTACCTACCGCCAGTGTAAATACAACATACAGAATATACTGAAATTCCATTCCACAGATTAAGATTCCGGTTCCCAGATACACAAAAGCCTGCAGAAGGTCAAGACCCACAATCCATGTTTTCTTCTTTCCCCTGTCAATCAGCGGTGCCACCAGTATGGGTAAAATAATATCCGGTAACATCCCACAGATTAGAATAAAGGCAGATGCTACTGTCGATTTTGTTTCATCAAATACCAAAAGGCTTACAGGCAGGTTCATGGCTTCTCCGCCAATAATGGACAAAACCGTTGCCGTTGTTATTTTCGAAAAATCCTTTGACCATACACTTTTTTTCTTCATTTCACTTTTCCTCCCCTATTGTTAAAATTTTTCATTTTTTCCGAAAAAATATTAACATAGTAATTAAACGTGGAAAAGTTTTTTATTTTGAGAAATTCAGTGTTATTTTTTTATGTAAGCAACTATTTTTTCATCATTTTAAGAAATTTTTGTGCAGGTCTGCATTTTTTGAAGTCTTTCTGAAAAGGAAGCCATACTTTTATATTTTCTCTGTGCCCGATAGGTTTCTAAGATAATATCTTTGTAAAAATAAATATGTCCGAAATGCTCTTCTTTTTCCAAAACTTCTATCAGTTCTTCCAGAAGTTTTAAAAATGCAGGATTCTCTAAATGCTTTGGCTCACACTCTCCATAAGCTTCCTGTAATTTTAATTTCCGGCTTCTGGTTAAAGCCGATGGTAAGATGAGACTTTCTGCCTTTTTCAGGAAATTTTTTCCCTCCAAAATCCTGCCCTGCCGGATTAAAATGATGGCTTTTTTATGATAGGTTGAAAAATCCGGTGTCTCTACCCGTTCCAGATATTCCATGGCTTCTTCATATCTTTTGGAACTAATCAGTGTAGCTCCGATATTATAATAAACAGACTGCAATGCTTTTTCCCAATGGGTATTTTGCAACAGACGCATGGCTCGTTCATAGCACTGCATCATCATGTCTTCCAGATTCAGACAGGCATATGCCGAGCCATCCAGCATATAAAAATCAGCCAGTGCAAAGGTATTTCCCTCCTCCACCGCAAGAAAGATAAGTGTACTCTCCATTTTGTGAACTTTTGCATAATTTCCCAGACAATACTGCATTTTTGCCAGATTCATATAGGCGAAGGAATTTTTTAGGATGTCATAGGCTTTCCGGCTTTCTTCCAGAACTTTCCTCTGCTTTTCCAAAAGCTCTTTTTCATTTTGCGGAATTTTTTCATTCCAGTAATCAGCACTAATAAGGGCAAAATATCCTTTTTGTTTTTCTGACATATATTCCTGACACTGTTTTAGTTCCAGATAAGTATTTTCCCCTTCCAGTGCCTGTATTAACAGCCAGTCAATCATGCAGCTGCTGTAATAAAGCTCTTCTTTTCTTTCCAGAAGCTTCTCATAAATGTGATTTTCGATATAAAATTCATATTTTTCATAATAAAGTGCAATCAGTTTCTTTAAGTCTTCCAGTTCCTTCTCTTCTGTCTTAAGGGTAATGCTTAGCCGTTCAAAAAGCTTTTTTACAATCTCCTCATCTGGTTTCACCGTTCCATGCTCTATCTTACTAAGATAAGAGGGTGTGCATATTCCAAGGCATACTTCCTTTTGCCCTTTGTCCTGTCGTTTTCTCTCTATTTTTAATAAATATCCCAGTATTGCATTATCTGTCATTCCTTTTCCTCTTTTCCTTGCTCCCCTGTTACTTAGGCTCTTCGCTTTAAGGTCTTTAAATATGCTTTCTGCTGTGGTGTTATCCGGTAACTTTCCACAGCTTTCTGAATGGTTTTATTATGTGTCCACATTTCCAGACGATTTTCTTCCAAAAAGGGAAGAACTCTCTCATACTGCTTCGCCAGTGCCGTTGCAAAATACCATGCAACCATCATTTTTATATAATACTCCTGAGACTGCACCTGTGCCACCATGGCAGGATACTCCGGCAAGAACTCTTCTTCCAGATAGAACTTCATCAGCATCCCCATGGCAAACCGAACCGCATAAATATCATCAGATGCTATCCATTGTCTGATTTTCGTGATAAGCTCTGGCAAATGTTTCTTAAAAATCTTTGGAGACATCATATCACAGGTTGCCCAGTTGTCCACAAAAGGCAGGAATTTATCCAATGCCTGTACACATTCCCCATACTCTTTTATCTGTTCAATGAAAAATGCATGAAGACAGTTTTCTTCATAATAAGCATGGGGCAGATTTTGCATAAACGCTGCCACTTCTTCCGGCTTAGTTTTAAACATTTCTTTACTGTATTTACGAAGAGCAGGGATACGCACACCTATGATGGTTTCTTTTTTTATGGTAGGTATCAGTTTGCTGTGAAAATCCCGATATCCGGTATCCTGCATGGCAAAAAGTTCGGTTTGAATCTGCTTTATGATTTCATCTGTGTCCTGATTATTTTTAGTATGTTCTTCTGTACTTTGCTGTCTCATTATTATTATCCGCCTTTTTTAATATCTGTAAATTTGAATTCCCCTGTCGGTGTAAATTTGATTTGTTTTCTGATACAGAATATTTCTATC